>CAWUIW010000075.1:0-12736 GCA_963922515.1 uncultured Rhodobacterales bacterium
GCAAGGCTGACGTTCTGAGGCAATTGCTGGGCGCCTGTGGGGGCTGATAGCAACATGCCAACGACCCGACCCGCGCTATCCAGCACCGGCCCGCCAGCGTCGCCGGGCAGGGGGGTCAATGCAAGGCGCTGCATATCGGGCTCGCCGCGCAAACCCTTGAGGTCTGCCAGTGTTCCAAAGGTCAATGTGGGCGCACCCAAAACGCCCTCGAACGAGTATCCAGCCACCGCAATTTCAGACCGCAGTCGCGGATCGTCTGCAGCGAACCCGGCATATTCCAAAGGCACCAGTGACGTGGAGGGGCGCAAGACTGCCAGACCCAACGTATCGTCACTTGCCGCCACCTGTGCGGGGTAATCGGTGTCTAGGGTCACACGGGTACACCCTTGGACCGCAGCGACCGTTGTCATAACCGAACCTGAGCGGTCGATGTAAAACCCGGTACGCGACAGGCGCGGCTTTCGAACGCGCAAGCCGGAGATCAGGTCAAGATCCTGCTGGGCCGTGTCGGTCAATGCAAGATCCAGCGCGCCGGGCGTGCGCTGGAACGTTTCTTGCATGGCTGTAAGGACCCGCTGCCGGCGTTCCTCATCCCCGGTGGGCCAAACCAGGGTGAACCCCTTGAGGGCACCATTTGCCAACGAAACTTCGGTATGTGACACCGTACTCCGATCGCGTCCTTCAAGCACGAAGCTGTCGTTTCCCCGCTCGCGGGCGCCATCAAACGGCACGATTTCAAGGGTCTGCATGATTTCGTACAGACCAAACAGAGTATCTTGTGTGCCGTCTTGGCTGATCAAAAGCACTTTCGCGCCCGGCACGGCCCCTGTTGCTTCGAAATGTACGAACGGGGCATCGTAGCGGCCTTGGCGCACGGCGGCCAACGGCAACTCGATTTCGATGCCCGCGCGCGTGTCGCGATGCAACCGCATGCCGGCGCTGATCAGTGGGGCGTTGTATTGATCCATCAACTCCTGACGCTGGCGCGTCGTCAGGATACCAGTCTGGTCATAGCCATTGTCGCTTTGCCAGGCGGCCATGGAACGCCGCGTGCCCGGGCCATAGGCGCCATCAATGGCGGCGTTGTAGTATCCGCCCCAGCGCAAGGCGATCTGCAGGTCACGGCGTTCCTGCGCCGTCAGTAGACGCTCGCTGCGGCGTGCTTCGTTCGGGGTTTCATCAATGACAGGTTCCGGGGCAGCCTGACTGATCTGCGGTTGCGGGGTTGCCGGGTCGCTGACGGGCGGCTGGGCCGGAGCACCACGGTTCAAAAGGTCGACATTGGGGGGATAGAATTGCCGACCGAGCGCCCGCGATCTGACGATGTAACTGTCGCGCGGTATCTGTCCTTCGGCGCGATACACGCGCAAGACCTGTTCTGCGTCACTGCGCAAATAGGGTCCCAACAAAATGCCGGACCATGAACCTCCGAGCGAAAATGCGTTCACATCCGCAAGGTCCTGCGCATAAATCTGCGCGCGTTCCAACGCCACGCGCTGACTTGGATGCGCTTCAATCTGCACCCAAACAATGTCTTCCTGTTGTGCGCGGGATGGCGCGGAAACGCCAACAATCACTGCGAGAATCGCAATCACAAAAAATGAAAAATACCTGATCCTGCGGGTCAATTGCGTAAACCTCTTGCGTTTTTCTCACGATAACCCGGTTTGGTGCCGGAATGCCATGCCGTTCGAAATATTCGAGTGGCGCCCAAGCGGTCGTGACACAATCCTGTGAAGCTAGGCAAATTGTCCAAGTCTGTGCGCCTTGTGGCGCATTTGGCACGCGTGGACTTTGCCGTTTGACCCCTTGATGGGCTTGGCCTAAACCACGGCGGCAGCTGGCGGAGAGAGCGACGTGGCGACAAGTACTCCTAAAAGTTTTCAGGAAATCATCCTGCGACTGCAGACCTATTGGGCGGGCCACGGCTGCGCCATCATGCAGCCGTATGACATGGAAGTGGGCGCGGGCACTTTTCACCCGGCCACAACGTTGCGGGCTTTGGGATCCAAGCCGTGGGCTGCCGCATATGTTCAACCGTCGCGGCGGCCGACTGATGGAAGGTACGGTGAAAACCCGAACCGGCTGCAACACTATTATCAATTCCAGGTTCTGATCAAACCCAGTCCGCCCCATCTGCAGGAATTGTACCTTGGTTCGCTGGAAGCGATCGGCATCGATATGGCGCTGCACGACATTCGTTTTGTTGAGGACGACTGGGAAAGCCCGACACTGGGCGCCTGGGGGCTGGGATGGGAAGTGTGGTGTGACGGCATGGAAGTGTCGCAGTTTACTTATTTCCAGCAGGTCGGTGGACATGACTGTCATCCGGTCTCGGGTGAATTGACCTACGGGCTAGAGCGGCTGGCGATGTACGTTTTGGGCATTGATCATGTGATGGACATGCCATTCAACGATCCACAGACACCGATCGCCCTGTCTTATGGGGATGTGTTCAAGCAGACCGAAGAAGAATATGCACGTTGGAACTTCGACGTTGCGAACACCGAGGTGTTGTTGCGCCATTTCGAAGAGGCGGAAGCCGAATGTGCGGCCATACTGTCGCAAGAGGATACCGACCCAAAGACCGGCAAGCGGATCGTCATGGCGCATCCTGCCTATGACCAGTGCATCAAGGCGAGCCATATCTTCAACCTTCTTGATGCGCGCGGCGTGATTTCTGTCACCGAACGCCAAGCATATATCGGGCGTGTCCGCGGATTGGCAAAGCAATGTGCAGATGCGTTCGTGCGCTCTGCCGCGGGCGGGTGGACCCCGGAGCCAACCCAATGAAGCGCAGCAAGCCGCTTGAGGTTGTGCAGGAACTTATGGAACGCGGGCTTGATCGGTCGCTGGCGCAACCGGTGCGGCGCGAATTGCGAAAGGCGCGCGCGGAAGGCATCCTGCAAGGCCTGACAGCGACATTGCGGCCGGGCGATGTGTGCATAGATTGTGGCGCGCATATCGGCGATGTCGCGCTGCCTTTGGCTGCCACCGGGGCCGAGGTGCATGCTTTTGAACCCGAACCAAGGTTTTTTCAAAAGCTGGCCGACGCATCAGCCGACACACCGAACTTGATCGTACATCAGGCCGCCGTCGGCATCAAAAATGGCGAAGCCCGTTTCTTTCGCAGCACCGCGGCGTCGAAACGGCCAGCCAAGCGTGCCACCGGCGGCACCTTGGTGGCTCAAAGCGCGGTTGCGGACGAAGACAGCGCTGTGACCGTGCCGGTCGTCGATCTGGCGGGCTACATTGAAAAGCTTTTGCACAATCACGATCGCCTTGCGTTCATGAAGATTGATGTCGAGGGCGCCGAGATAGATATTGTCAATCACTTGGTCGACACAGGCGTGCTGCCCCGCATCGGCTTGACAGTGGTCGAAACACATCGGTGGCTGATGAAAAGCCGGTCGGCGGAATTCGACAGATTGAATGAAATCGCGCGCAAACAGCCTGAACTAAACTTGTTTATGGGGTGGATCTGACAGATGGGGAAACTTGTTGTTGGTGTGATCCTGGGGGCGGCGCTGATCGCCGGTGCGGCGTTGTACTACCTGCAAGTCTACGGGTTTTATGACGACGTGCCAGACACCGGAGGAGGGATCGTTTTGACCCGGCGCGGCGCCGAAACGCCCGAAGTCATTTCCTACACCGATTTTCGCGCAATTGACGCGAACAGCTCACCTATCCGGTTTCGCGCATGCTTTAGAACGCCTGAAACACCTGCGGCCCTCTCGCCCCGGTTTGAAACCATCCCCGGAAAAGATCCGCGAAATGCCCCGTTTTGGTTCGACTGCTTCGATGCCGAAGCAATTGCCGCTGAGCTGGAGGCGGGCAGCGCGACGACGTTTCTTGGACAGAAAAACATCGCCTATGGCGTCGACCGGATCGTTGCCATTACCGCGGATGGCCGGGGCTATGTCTGGCACGATCTGAATGACTGCGGCGAAAAAGCCTATGACGGGACCGTGGTGGGGGAAGAGTGCCCGCCGCTTCCGGCGCGTGTGGACCCATGACAGAGCTTGAGGTTCCTGAATTCATAGCGGTGACGTTGGGGTTTGCCGTGTTTCTTTCGGGTGCAGCTTTGAACGGCCAGTTCAAGGTTTTGCAGCGCTTCAACATCCCCGAGCCGGTGACGGGCGGTTTGTTGGCATCATTCCTGTTCCTTGCCCTGTATTTGGTGTTCGACATCTCTTTCTCGTTCGACCTGACAACGCGAGACTTTCTGCTGGTCATCTTTTTCGCCGGTATTGGCCTGAATGCCCGGTTGTCAGACCTGATATCCGGGGGACGACCACTGGCCATTCTCGTTGCACTGACCGTTGCCACGATATGTGCTCAGAACATCATTGGCGGGATTGGCGCTGTGGTTTTCGGATACCCGTTTCAGGTGGGCGTGCTTTTTGGTTCAGCCTCGCTGATCGGTGGCCATGGTACGGCCATCGCTTGGGCACCCGAGGTGGCGGCGGCGACCGGTTTTGAGGGAGCGGAGGAACTGGGGATTGCAGTGGCAACTCTGGGACTGGTTTTGGCTGCGCTGATCGGTGGTCCGATCGCCAAGTACCTTGTGGAAAGAAACAACCTGACCCCCAGTCGCCCGGATGAAATTCAAACCGTTGGCGTCGCCCAGACTGGCGAGCCGCCCCAAACTATCGACCATGTCACCGTGATGCGCGTCATGTTGTATCTGAACATTAGTGTCATCCTTGGATTTGCGCTGCAGGAAGCGCTGACGGCCGCCGGGTTGATGTTGCCGCTGTTTGTGCCGTGCCTGATCATGGGCATCGTGATCGCCAACCTGCGCGCGTTGCTCGCGCCCAACGCCCGCCCCGTCAGCCGCACACCGGCGCTCGGTCTGATTTCAGAATTCACTCTTGGGGCGTTTTTGGCGCTGTCTCTCATGAGCTTGCAATTGTGGACGATCGCGGATCTTGGTGCGTCGATCGTTTTCATTCTGGGCGCGCAAACCTTGTTCACGATTGCTTTCATGATCTTCGTGTTGTTCCCGCTGATGGGCCGTGGGTATCGTGCCGCGGTTCTTGCCGCCGGGTTTGGCGGTTTCGCCTTGGGGGCCACGCCCACGGCGATTGCCAATATGACCGCGGTGACCAAGCGCTATGGGCCATCTCCTATTGCATTTGTCGTGCTGCCCCTTGTATCCGCCTTCTTCGTCGATATTGCGAATGCGATTGTCATCCAGACAATCGTGAACTTTTAAGGACCCGGTATGCCTGACCTGCTGATCGAGCTCTTTTCCGAAGAGATCCCGGCGCGCATGCAACAGCGCGCTGTGTCGGACCTGCAAAAACTGATCACCGACGGTTTGGTCGACGCTGGTCTGACGTATGCGGGTGCCGCTGGTTTTGCCACGCCTCGGCGGCTGACACTTGCGGTTGATGGGTTGCCCGACATGTCCCCGACCACCAAAGAAGAGCGAAAGGGGCCTAAGGTGGGGGCCCCGGACAAGGCGGTCGATGGGTTTCTGCGCGGGGCGGGTATCGATCGCAGCGCGTTGGAGGTACGGTCAACGCCAAAAGGCGATGTGTATTTCGCAACCATCGTGACCGAAGGCCGGCCTGCAGACGAAGTTGTTTCCGAGGTTCTGGAGCGGACGATCAGGAATTTTCCCTGGCCCAAATCGATGCGTTGGGGCAGCGGCACGTTGCGCTGGGTGCGGCCGCTTCAATCCATCCTGTGCATCTTGTCGGACGAAACCGGACACAGGGTCGTCGACCTGAACGTGGACGGCACCCAAGCCGGGGACACCACACAAGGCCATCGGTTTATGGCGCCGGCTTTGTTTTCTGTAACGTCTTTTGACGATTACGCCGCGAAACTAAAGAGTGCTCATGTCGTCTTGGATGCGAATGAACGAGCCGATCACATTTGGAATGACGCCAGCAACCTTGCGTTTGCCGCTGGACTGGATTTGGTCGAGGACAAGGCATTGCTGGCCGAGGTGGCCGGTCTGGTGGAATGGCCGGTGGTCCTGATGGGGCGGATCGACGATGCGTTTCTGGATCTGCCACCAGAAGTGCTGCAAACCTCGATGAAAGAGCACCAAAAGTTCTTCTCGGTGCGCCATCCTGAAACGCGGCAGATCGAGCGATTTGTTACGGTGGCCAACCGCGAAACGTCTGACAACGGCGCTACAATACTCGCGGGCAACGCCAAGGTTTTGTCCGCACGGCTTTCAGACGCAAAGTTCTTTTGGGAGAACGATCTGCGTGTTGCGCGGTCAGACATTCACAGCTGGCTCCAATCACTTGAAAACGTGACATTTCATAACAAGCTTGGGTCGCAGCGCGAACGAATTGCGCGGATCGCGGGCCTGTGCCCGACCCTTGCGGGCCACACAGGCGCCGATGCGGTCAAATCGGTGGAAGCTGCAGAGCTGGCAAAGGCAGATCTGAGTTCGGAAATGGTTTATGAGTTTCCTGAATTACAGGGGCTAATGGGGCGGTATTACATCGCCGCGTCAGGTCGAGATGCGGATGTTGCGGCCGCGGCCGAAGACCACTATTCGCCGCTTGGTCCAACCGATGATGTGCCCGATGCTCCCATATCAGTGACCGTGGCCTTGGCGGACAAGATCGACACGTTGGCGGCGTTCTGGGCGATCGATGAAAAACCAACCGGTTCGAAAGACCCATTTGCGCTGCGCCGGGCCGCTTTGGGTGTCATCCGGTTGATTTTGCAAAACAACCTCAGGATTTCGATTGTGGATATCCTGCACCGCAACATGGCGAATTTTGATGTCGACACACCCGAAGACGTGGTCGCAGACCTGTTGTCGTTTTTCCACGATCGTTTGAAAGTGTATCTTCGGGATGACGGGTTGCGCCACGATGTCATAGATGCATGCATCGCGATGGATGGCAATGACGACCTCTCCGTGTTGGTCCAGCGCGCCCGCGCCCTGAACACAATCATAATCAGTGAAGACGGTGAAAACCTGATCCAAGGGTTCAAACGCGCCAACAATATCCTCAGCCAGGCCGAGGAAAAAGATGGCGTGGAATACTCTTACGGTGCGGACATCAAGTTCGCCGAGACAGAGGTGGAGCGGGCCTTGTTCGCCGCGCTTGATGCCGCAGATGCAAGGATCGGCCCAGCACTGGCAGGGCAAGATTTCACCGAAGCAATGGCCGCTCTGGCTGCGCTTCGCGCGCCAATCGATGCCTTCTTCACCGATGTTCAGGTCAATGCGGAAAACGCAACTGTGCGCCGTAACCGGTTGAACCTGTTGCATCGCATTCGGGCGACCTGCTCACGTGTGGCCGATCTGACCCGGGTCGAGGGTTAACGCTAACTGAGGTGCCATGCCCTATTGCGTGGCACCTGCCCGAGACTATGCTGCCGCAAATCATAGGTGCTGCAGTGCAGAATAACCCATATACAACCTTGATCACGCCATCGGCGCCGGTCGCAACGGCCACGCATGGTGGGCGGGCCAAGTGCCTTCAACGATTGGTGCGGCTGGACTTGCCTGTGCCGCGTACGGTCGCTTTGTCTTTTGACGCCGTGCAGCAGATCGCGGCGGGCCATCTGCCGGACGTTGATGCAATCGTTTCACAATTTGACGAAGACGCGCTGCTGTGTGTGCGCCCGTCATCGGAGGATCCCGATTGGGGCGGCCCCGGCGCCATTCTCAACGTGGGTATGAACAAAACCCGGCACGCCGCCTTGAGCGCGTCATTGGGCGCTGAGGCAGCTTCGGCGCTCTATACCCGTTTCATTCAAGCCTATTCGATCCATGTGGCGCGTTTGGACCCGGATGTGTTCGACGATACCCAGCCGACTTCCGAGATGGGGCTGGACGACCTGTTGCACGCCTATGAAGACGAGACCGAAGAACCGTTTCCCCAGAACCGGGCGGAACAACTGGCGGGCGTTCTCAAATCCATGGCGCGCGCATGGGATGGCACATCGGCCAGATTGCTGCGCCAGGCCAAAGGTGCCCCGGCAGATGCCGGTTTGGGCCTTGTCGTGCAGGAAATGATTCCCGGCGTCGGTCAGGGAGAATGTGGATCAGGTGTCCTGCAGTTGGTCAGCCCTGATACGGGCAAACCGCAGATCACCGGCCGTTACCTTAGCCAAAGTCAGGGCCGCGATGCGCTTGGCGCCGGTGCCGCGGCGTTGTTTCTGGAAAAAGACCCGCGCGGTCCGTCGCTGGAAGACATGGCGCCATCAGCCTTTGAGCGGCTCAAGGCGCACGCGGCCCTGATGCGCCGCAAACTGCGTGAAGAAATGCAGGTGGAGTTCGTCATTTTCGACGGCGCCTTGCATATACTGGATGGGGTGCGGGTGCCCCGGTCTGCGCGTGCCGGGCTGCAAATCGCGGTGCGCTTGGCCGAAGACGGGATCATCAGCAACGATGAGGCAGTGATGCGGATTGAACCGCGCGCCTTGAATGAGCTGTTGCACCGGCATGTTGATCCGGATGCGCCGCGCGACCCGCTGGGGCGCGGCATTGCTGCAAGTCCCGGTGCCGCATCGGGTCGTATCGTGTTTTCCGCAGCCGAAGCACAAGCCAGCGCGGCGCGGGACGAACCTTGTGTACTGGTCCGGCGGGAAACCAGCCCGGAAGACATTCGTGGCATGCACGTGGCCGCCGCGGTTCTGACCGAAAAAGGCGGCATGACAAGCCACGCCGCGGTTATCGGGCGCGGTTTGGGCTTGCCGTGCATCGTCGGCGCGTCCGAGTTGCGGTTTCACATGCGCCGCGAAGAGCTTGTGGCTCCGGACGGGCGTGTTTTGCGCGCCGGAGATGTCATCACGATTGATGGAAGCTCAGGCCAAATTCTGGCCGGTGAACCCAAGATGTTGGAAGCGGCCTTGGATGACGCATTCCAAACTCTGATGGGATGGGCAGATGAAGCGCGGGACATCGGGATCCGTGCCAATGCGGATACCCCGGAAGACGCGGTTACCGCCCGCAACTTTGATGCACAGGGCATTGGGCTGTGTCGGACCGAGCACATGTTCTTCGATCCGGGTCGTTTGACTGTGATGCGCGAGATGATTTTTGCCGAAACCAGTTCCGATCGGGCCGCCGCCTTGGAACGGCTGTTGGCAATGCAGCGTGATGATTTCATCAAGCTGTTTCGCACTATGGAGGGCTTGCCTGTTTGCATTCGCCTGCTGGATCCGCCCCTGCACGAGTTTTTGCCAACGACGAAGACCGGGCAACGCGAATTGGCAGAGGCGCTCGGCCTACCGGTATCTGACGTCACCCGACGGGTCGAGGAAATGGGCGAATACAACCCGATGTTGGGGTTGCGGGGGGTCCGCTTGGGCGTCACGGCGCCGGATATTTATGACATGCAGGCCCGAGCGGTGTTTTCCGCAACGATAGCACTGGGTCTGGACGGCAAGACAGTGGTGCCAGAGATCATGATCCCGTTGGTGACCGCCAAACGCGAAGTCGAGTTGGTGACGGCGCGGATCGACGCTGTCGCCGCGGCCATGCGGGCAGAGTCCGGCGTTGATTTTGCTTACAAATTGGGGGTCATGGTAGAAACGCCGCGCGCCGCCTTGCGCGCGGATGAAATTGCGCCCTATTGCTCATTTTTGAGCTTTGGCACCAATGACCTCACCCAGATGACATATGGCTTGTCGCGCGACGACGCCGGGCGGTTCATGTCGGCCTATGTGCAGCAAGGCGTTTTCAAAGAGGATCCGTTCCACGTTCTGGACGGTGAAGGTGTCGGAGAGCTGCTGAAACTCGGAGCCGCGCGCGGACGGGTTGCGCGGCCCGACGTTGTGCTTTCCGTGTGCGGCGAGCACGGGGGAAATCCCGAATCAATTGCTTTTTGTCGAGCGGCGGGATTTGATTATGTTTCGTGTTCGCCCTTCCGCGTTCCCGTCGCCAGACTGGCTGCTGCTCAGCTGGCTCTTGCCGACAAGATAAGGTAGTCGCTGCGCCTATCCGACTACATTTTGTGGTTTTCAGCGCGCAATTGGTGTCTGTCGGTGTTCGGGATTATTCTTCGTTTGCCCGTTATTTGGTCAAATCTAGACGCGGTCAGGCTAATCGGTTATCTCCGCGTGTGCGATTTAGAATTCTGGGGAGCCGGTTTGGACCGGCAATTGGGACTCCAATGTTAAAATTTGGTGCAATTGCTGCATTTTTTGCGTCGATGTTTGCCTTTGCCGTGCAGGCAGCCGGGACGAATGATCAGATGCTGCCCTACCAAGTTGCGTCGACCGACCAGAAGGCCGCGCAGCCAAAATGGTTGAAGCTTTTTCAAACAAAGCCTCAGGCGCGGCCGAAAAACGTTCCACAAAACGTCGAGTTCACCCGTGCTTGGGTTGATGCGCAGCCTGTTGCCGAGGGCGACGATCATTGGCGTTGCCTGTCCGAGGCTCTGTATTTCGAAGCGCGCGGCGAGACGGTAAAGGGCCAATTCGCGGTGGCAGAAGTCATCATGAACCGGGTGGATAGCACCCGCTTCCCTGACAACCTTTGTGGGGTGATCAAGCAGGGTACAGGCAAGCGGTACCAGTGTCAGTTCACCTACACATGCGACGGGTATGCCGAGGTGATTGCGGAAAAGAAGGCCTATGAACGCGTGTCAAAAGTGGCGCGTGCCATCATGGACGGAGCCGCCGGTAACCTGACCGATGGGGCCACGCATTACCATACCAAGTTTGTGCGCCCGTCTTGGTCGCGCGTTTACACGCACACCGCGTCGATTGGCGTACACCTTTTCTATCGTCACACCTACCGCACTGCCAGCAACTGACCCACGCCGCTATTCGTGTGTATTTTGGCGCATCTGGGGGTGCGCCCATCTTCGGTCGAGCCTATACGGCAGGTTCAGACACTTTGACCGAAAGCGTTGCCATGAGCTCTGAAATCCGACTTGCGTTTGCGCATCCCGTTGAACGGGCCGAGGCCACGTCCGGCGGTGATCCGCTGGACCGGATCAGTTTGCGGGATCACGTCGTTGACGTGGAAATCGGAGCGTTCCAAGCGGAGCGCGGCACCACGCAACGGATCTGTTTCAATGTCGTGGTCGAGGTCGCGCCGATCACGGGGCCAATCGACGACGATGTCGACCGTATACTGTCCTATGACAAAGTGACGGAAGCAATCGCGCACGAATTGTCGGAAGAGCGACTGAACCTTTTGGAAACCTTGGCAGAACGTGTGGCGGAACGCATTCTGCTCGAGCCGCAAGCCAGACGCGCCTTCGTGCGGATCGAAAAACTTGACCGCGGGCCCGGGGCCTTGGGCGTCGAAATAGTACGGGCCCGCGGGCACCTTGTCGCGGAACCAGAACCCGAAGAGCCGCCACATCCGAGACTTGTTTACATGTCGAACGCGGCGATCGCCTCCGATCATCTGTCCGGTTGGATCGATCAGTTGGAAGCATCCGGTCAACCCTTGATCCTTTGTGTCGGTGCTTCTGACGTTGCGGCGCCGGTCACGCATCATCCAATGACACAGCGCCGCATCGATTTGCTGGCTATCGAACAGAACGCTTGGATGCTGGCGTCGCGTGACGCGCGTTGTGTCGTGGTCAGCACGCGCACCGAACTGGACTGGGCCATGAAGAATGGCCAGATTTGCGTGTGGGCGCCGTCCAAAATCGTATTGGATGCGGTCGATGGTCCATCGGCGAAGCCGAAAGACAGCGTGGCGCTGGCAGCCTGGTTCGCGGCAACGTTGGAAGCCAAAACCATGGTTGTGATCGGGGCGCCGTTGCCCGACACGTCTGGAATTGAGTTGATGGCGGCGCCGTTGGAACAGGCCCGTTTGTGAAAACCTATTACCGTCCCCTTGTGCAAACCGGCGCGACAAGGCCGACGGGTGCTCTGGCGCTGGCCGGTGGGGCGCTTTGGTTTGATGCAGCGATCGAACTGTCCCGTGACGCCGAACCGCGTGTCGTGCCAGCGCACGAGCTGCCGGCAGGTTGGCAAACACGTCTGACGGCACCGCGCGGTACCGCTGCTGGGCTGGATCTTAGCCACCCGCGCCTCATGGGTATTCTGAACGTTACCCCGGATAGTTTTTCCGATGGTGGGGTGCATGACACGGTCGACACGGCGTGCGCTGCGGCCGTACAGATGACGGACCATGGCGCGGATATCATCGACATCGGCGGAGAGTCCACGCGGCCTGGCGCACAACTGGTTGGTGCAGAAGAGGAAATAAACCGTGTTGTCCCTGCGATCACAGCATTGCGGAAGCGCAGCCGTGTCGCCATTTCCGTCGACACACGCAAAGCGGCCGTGGCGAGATCGGCCTTGGCCGCTGGTGCCGATTTGGTTAACGACGTGTCGGGTCTCACGTATGATACGGCCATGGCACCTCTTTGCGCCGGGCAAGGCGTGCCGGTCTGCGTGATGCATGCGCAAGGCGACCCTGAGACCATGCAGAACAACCCGCGCTACGACAATGTGGTTTTGGACGTGTACGATTTTCTCTCGGCACAGGTGGACCGGCTGTGCGGTATCGGTATCAAACGGCAGCAGATTCTTGTGGATCCCGGCATCGGTTTCGGGAAGTCGCAAGCGCACAATCTTGCGCTTTTGCAAAACATCAGCATTTTTCACGGTTTAGGTTGTGCGATTTTGCTGGGGGCCTCACGGAAACGTTTCATAGGTGACATTGGAAACGCCCCTGTTGCGCAAGATCGCGCTGCAGGCTCAATTGCCGTCGGGCTTGCCGGGTTGGCGCAGGGGGTGCAAGTGCGTAGGGTGCATGACGGCGCTTAGACGGCGCAGG
>CAWUIW010000076.1:0-12685 GCA_963922515.1 uncultured Rhodobacterales bacterium
CTTTTCGGACCCATGCTGCCGGAGGACAGCCAGTTGCCCGCGATGGAAGAGGCGCGAGGCGGCACATTGGTGTTAGAGGACATCGATGCATTGACTGAAGCCGCACAAGCCAAGTTGCTGAGCGTGATCAATGAACAAGGCACGCCTGCCGAAACCCGCATTGTTGCCATCTCCAATATGCAAGAGGCTGGCCGAACCTGCGAAGATGCGTTGCGGTCTGACTTGTTTTATCGCCTTGCCGCGCTGCGTATCACTGTGCCGCCGCTTCGGCAGCGGGGCGAAGACATACTGATCCTGTTCACCGCCTTGGCAGAACAGTTTGCCGACGAGTACGGCTGTGCCGCGCCACAGGTTTCGGCGCAGGAAGCAGCGCAACTGCTGCAGGCGCCGTGGCCGGGCAATGTAAGGCAGCTGATCAACATTGCCGAACGGGCCGTGCTGCAATCCCGGCGCGGCTCTGGAACCATTGCGTCGCTTCTGATGTCCGATCACGAAGACATGCAGCCAGTGATGACCACTGAAGGCAAACCGTTGAAAGAGTATGTCGAAGCGTTCGAGCGCATGTTGATCGACAACACGATGCGGCGTCACAAGGGGTCGATTGCCAGCGTGATGGATGAGTTGTGCCTGCCGCGCAGAACTCTGAACGAAAAAATGGCCAAATACAGTTTGCAGCGATCTGACTATCTATAGCGGTTATTCCGCTAGATCACATTGATCTGCAGAACGTTGCCTGCCGTATCCGTCTGGCATTGCCACGAAAAATCACCCGGTACGGCAACCTCCACCAATGTGCCGCGTGGCGTTGCAAGTTCGGACACCGCGCTTGCGTTTGTTGCGCCGGTTTCCCGGAACACGGCCGAAACGCAACTGCGCGCGGCAGGAGTTGACGCCGAAAGAGTGGGAACTGCGCTGCCGCTACATCCTGACAGAAAAGTCGCCATGCCGATGGCGGTCAAAAAAACTCGATGCATCACCGCTGCGTTTCCTTGCAAATTGAGCGTGTTGGGCTTGTGGCATCATTAATCACATGTTGCCCATTGTCATTCCCCCATGTCACGTCCTATGTTTACCCGACGGTGTGGTGCGACTTGACGTCAGCCTACCGGTGAGAGTTTCGCCTCCTTGCAGATGCGCATGTCACACATTCGGCGCGCAAGGGGCAGTTAACGGTCCAAATCGGACCAACGGCATACCTTATGCTCCGCGACGAGCAGAGGAGATAACGGGCAGGGAGCGGGACCGTCCCGACCTGTCGGAGAAGAACCGCGATGACGCGCGCGCCAGCATTCGATGTCGGACAGGAGCCTGTTTGGGCTGCCTGGGGCGCGGCGTTTTGTATCGCTCAAACAAGACACACTCCACGCAGCAATGCACCGCCTGGACGGGCGCTGCGCCGATTGTGCATCAAGGATCCATGGCAAAGAAAATGCTTATCGATGCCACCCACGCGGAGGAAACCCGCGTTGTGGTGGTCGACGGAAACAAGGTCGAGGAATTTGACTTTGAATCCGAAAACAAACGCCAACTTGCAGGGAACATCTATCTAGCAAAAGTCACGCGGGTCGAACCCTCGCTTCAGGCGGCGTTTGTCGACTACGGCGGCAATCGTCATGGCTTTTTGGCGTTTTCTGAAATCCATCCGGATTACTATCAGATCCCTGTCGCGGATCGCGAAGCCCTGATGGAAGAAGAGCGCGCCTATGCAGAAGCGATGCGCGCTCGCGACGAAGCCGAAGAAAAAAAGCGCACAAGCTCCAAATCAAAGTCCAAGGCGGCCCGAACCTCGACCGAAGATGCGGTCGAAACCAAGGATATCGAGCCCGAAATCTCGGGCATGGAGACAATCGATCTTGGCGCCGACGAAGCCAACGGCGAAACGTTCGATGCGCCAGAACCCGATCAGAGAGAGGCCGAGTCAGCCACCGTCGAGGCAACGGACGCGCCGCCTGAGGCAGCAGCTGCTGATGATGACACGGTAGCGGAGGACGCCCCGGACGAGGCTGCACCTGAAACCGCAGAAACCGCCGAGGATGCCTCGGCTGACAAAGCCGAGGCGCCGCAAGACGATGTCGACTCTGCCGTCGAAGCCAGCACCACAGCAGAACGTGACGCTGAAGCGGCGGACGCGGCTGGCGCTGATATCGGCACGGACGCCACCGAAGAACACACGGACGCCACCGAAGACATGGACGCAACCGAAGACACGGATGCGGACGAGCCACAAACCGACGAGGACGACGACGCGGAACCGTCGTCAGAAACGAAGGCAGATGCCGCCGCGAAGGACAGCAGCATCGAGTCGGTCGCCGATGACGATGACAGCGAGGACCTGCGCCCGCCACGCAAACCACGCCCGCGGCGATACAAGATCCAGGAAGTGGTGAAAGTCCGCCAGATCATGCTTGTGCAAGTGGTCAAAGAAGAACGCGGCAACAAGGGCGCGGCGCTGACCACCTACCTGTCGCTGGCCGGGCGCTACTGCGTGTTGATGCCCAACACAGCGCGTGGTGGCGGTATCAGCCGCAAAATCACGAATGCCGTAGATCGTAAGAAGCTGAAGGAAATCGCGCAGGAAATGGACGTGCCCCAAGGCGCGGGCTTGATCGTGCGCACCGCAGGTGCCAAGCGAACCAAAACCGAAATCAAGCGTGACTACGAATACCTGCAGCGTTTGTGGGAACAGATCCGCGAGTTAACCCTACAGTCGATCGCGCCGGCGAAGATTTACGAAGAAGGCGACCTGATCAAGCGATCGATCCGCGATCTGTACAATCGAGATATCGACGAAGTGTATGTCGAAGGCGAGCGGGGCTACCGCATTGCCAAAGACTTTATGAAGATGATCATGCCGTCGCATTCGCGCAACGTGAAACGGTACGAAGACGCATTGCCGCTGTTTGCAAGGTATCAGGTCGAAAGCTACCTGGACGGCATGTTCAACCCGACCGTTCAGTTGAAATCGGGTGGATACATAGTGATCGGTGTGACCGAAGCGTTGGTCGCCATCGACGTGAACTCGGGCCGGGCAACCAAAGAAGGCTCCATCGAAGAAACGGCGCTGAAAACCAATCTGGAAGCCGCCGATGAAATCTCGCGTCAGTTGCGGCTTCGCGACTTGGCTGGACTGATCGTCATCGACTTCATCGATATGGACGAGCGCAAGAACAATTCCGCCGTTGAAAAGCGGGTCAAAGATCGACTGAAGACCGACCGCGCCCGCATTCAGGTGGGTCGGATCAGTGGCTTTGGCTTGATGGAAATGAGCCGGCAACGGCTGCGTCCGGGCATGATCGAAGCCACAACCCAAAGCTGTCCGCACTGTCACGGCACCGGGCTTATTCGGTCCGATGACAACCTTGCGTTGAGCGTTCTGCGCCAGATCGAAGAAGAAGGTGTGCGCCGCAGGTCGCGCGAAGTGCTGGTCAAGTGCCCTGTCACGATCGCGAATTTCCTGATGAACCATAAGCGCGAGCATATTGCACAGATCGAGGGTCGCTATGGGCTTTCGGTACGGGTCGAAGCGGACATGCACCTTGTGAGCCCGGATTTTTCGATCGAAAAGTTCAAAACGGCCACGCGGGTCGTTCCGGCGGCGTCGGCACCCGTGGTGTCGGTCGACAGCTCGATCATGGAAGAGGTCGATGCCGAATCCGAGGCCGACGTAGAAGAGACGGAAACCACCTCGGCGGATGATTCCACGACCAAGCCCAAACGGCGGCGGCGGCGGCGCAGCCGCAGTCGGAGCCGTAGCAAAACCCCTGAAGTGGGTGCAGACGACGCGGCTGCTGAGGATGGCGCAGAGGTCTCGGCGACGACCAATGATTCAGACGAAAGCGGCAGCGTCACAGATGGAGAGACGGTGGCAGAGGCGCAAGAAGCGGATGCAGTGGCCATCCCAACAGAAGAGGCGGATGATGTTGCCATCAACGGCCAAGCGACTGCGCCTGCTGATGATCTGAAAGCGATTGAAACGGTTACAGAAGCCGAGGCCGCAGAAACACAGCCCGAGCCCGAGCCGGAACCGGCACAGGACGTGGCCGAAGCCGCGGATACAGTGGACGACAGCGACAGTGCGGCAGCAGAACCAGCTCCGGTCGATGTGGCGCTAGAAGAAGAAACGGTGTCCGAACCTGAACCCGCGCAGGTGCTGGCCGAGGACCCGCCCGTGCCGGTTGCTCCGGCCGCCGCGGAGCCTGACGCACCGCCAAAGCCAAAGCGTCGTGGATGGTGGTCGATGGGCGGCAAATAGACCCGTCAGCCGCCCTTTCGGATCACGTAAACCTGATGCGAGGTCATGTCAGTTTGTTCAACAAGTGCATGGCCCGCTTCAGCACAAAAATGCGGAACATCCACGATGGCGGCCGGATCATCGGCCATCATCTTCAGCAATGCGCCATTCGGCAGCGCCTGCAACCGTTTGCGGGCCTTTAAAACCGGCAACGGGCACAGCAACCCCAAAGCGTCCAGCGTGTCGTCAAAATCATCCATTCCGCGGAGATAGGTGCGCAATTCCACCGAGTCCACAAGCTTGTGACCGAACAGACAGGTGACCTTCTGGGATAATTCACCTAAGTGACGGTTCATGTTCGGAATTGACATCATTGACGCCGCCTTGTTGCCGGCCATGTTCATAGCCCTGTTTGCTGGCATCATGAGCTTCTTGTCGCCTTGCGTCCTGCCCATCGTGCCGCCCTATCTGGCCTATATGAGCGGTGTGTCCGTGACAGAGCTGAGCGAGGCAAATCAGCCAAGGTCCAGTGCCGTTTGGCCTGCGCTGTTCTTTGTTCTTGGCCTGTCGACGGTTTTTCTATTCCTCGGCTTTACCGCGTCGGCCATTGGCACCGTCTTTCTGACCTATCAGGGGTGGTTCAATACGCTGGCCGGACTTCTGGTCATGGGGTTCGGGATGCACTTTCTGGGTATCTACCGGATCGGGTTTCTGGATCGCGAGGCACGTATTGACGTCGGCGATCAGGGCGGTAGCGCATTTGGAGCGTATGTCCTTGGTCTGGCCTTTGCCTTCGGCTGGACACCTTGCATCGGACCGCAACTGGGCGCGATTCTGTCCTTGGCTGCTTCTGAAGCGTCGATTGCACGGGGCACCACGCTGCTTGCAATCTACGCCGCCGGCTTGGGCATTCCGTTTCTTTTGGTGGCGGCTTACTTACCTCGGCTGGGCGGCCTGATGCGCTGGATGAAGCAACACATGGATCGCATCGAACGTCTCATGGGCCTTTTGTTGTGGACCATTGGCCTGTTGATGCTGACCGGCGGCTTTTCCGACTTTTCCTATTGGTTGTTGGAGACCTTTCCCGCCCTTGCCTTGGTTGGCTAGCCCCAGCCTTACTCTTGCCCAAAAAACAGGTTAACGTATCGTTCAGGCAAGAGGGACGAAATGAGCAGCGGGCAAAGCAAACAGGTGCGTCGGCGCCGGGTGTTCTACATTCCCGGCTATGATCCAATGCACCCGCGCCGCTATCGCGAACTCTACCGCACCGAGGGCGCCGCGCAGGCAGGTCTTTCCGGCTATCATATTGAGCTCAAACCAAAAGTCAGCTCAGATCGCTTTGGCTGGACCGCCGCGGCTGAATTGAACGGATGTCGCACGGACACAGATTTTGAAGTGCTGGTTTGGTCAGACATCGTCAAGGACAGTATGTCGAACACCATCTTTGCGACATATGCACAGCTGTTTCACACGGCGTGGATCTACGTTGCCAGTGGTACGCTGTGGCGCTTGATGAAGCTGCGAAAGGGACCCGTGATTGCCGCGCTTTACCCGGTGGCCGTTCTGCTGGGTCTGCTCGTGATCGGGCTTTTGTTGGCCGGGCTTGGGGCCTCTGCCGGGGCTGCTCTGGGGGTGATCGGTCAAGTGACTTGTGCACTGCTGGGCTTGGCGATTGGGTACGTGCTGATCCGCTGGGTGCAGGCCAGGGATGGACACTATTTTGTATTCTACCTGATGCATGACTACAGCTATTCGGCTCAGCACAAGGGCGCCAACCCGCCAGATCTGGAAACGCGCATTGCCCGGTTCGCCGACGTGATTGCCGACGCCTTGCTCGAAGATGTCGACGAGGTTCTGGTGGTCGGCCACTCGTCCGGCGCACACATTGCTGTTTCTGTGCTGGCAGATGTCTTGCGTACGGGCCGGGTGCCGGAAACTGGGCCAGAACTTGGGTTTTTGTCGTTGGGACAGGTGGTGCCGATGGTATCCTTCCTGCCGCAGGCTAACAGGTTGCGCGCCGATTTGCAGCTGCTCAGCACACAAAGCGATGTGACCTGGATCGACGTCACTGCGCCCGGGGACGGATGCGCCTTTGCCTTGTGCGATCCGGTGGCGGTCAGCGGAGTTGCCACCTCACAAAAGAAATGGCCGCTGGTTCTGTCCGCCGCGTTCACACAAACGCTGTCAGCACAACGCTGGAAAGAGCTGCGCTGGCGCTTTTTCCGCCTGCATTTTCAGTACTTATGCGCCTTTGATAACCCTGGATCCTACGATTACTTCCAGATCACCGCCGGCCCCCAGACGCTGGCGGCCCGGTTTGCCGGGCGCAACCCGTCGAAGTCCCGGATCGATTACGCGGTTTCCAAATACACCTCGGTGCTGGCCGCATGATACTGCCGCCGAAACCCGCGTCACGCCCTGGACGGGTGTCTTTGCGGCAATACGCCAAGCTGTTTCGGCAAGACATATTGTCCGCCCAGCCCGAACGTCTGTACCGGGCTTGGATGGCCGAATTTCGCACGCCGTTTTTCCGGTCCTACCTGCTCAATCAACCAGATCTTGTGGACATCGTGTTGCGGCAGCGGCCCGACAGCTTTCCCAAGTCAAGCCGGATCAGTGAAGGTTTGCGGCCTTTGCTGGGCAACAGTGTTTTCCTTACAAATGGAGAAACATGGAAACGTCAGCGGCGCATTATAGACCCGGCGTTCGAGGGCGGGCGGTTGAAAGACACCTTTCCCGCGATGTTGGCGGCGTCCAAGGCCGCCGTCGACCGATTGCAGGCGAAAGACGCACAAGTCACTGAAATCGAGGAAGTGACCAGCCACGTTGCCGCCGACGTGATCTTTCGGACCTTGTTTTCCATCCCCATCGAGCATGCCATTGCATCGCAGGTGTTTCACCATTTTCGCGACTACCAACGCTCGCAGCCAATCCTGAACCTTGCCGCCTTCGTGCCGGTGCCTAAATGGTTTCCGCGGTTCTTTCCCAAGAAAACCCGCGATACGGCTGCGGCCATCCGGCGCTTGATCACCGACCTGACCACGGCGCGCATGGATGCGATTGCAGCAGGTGCGGCGCCCAACGATCTTGCAACGAAGATCATGACAACTTCAGATCCGGTGACGGGTGCCCGGTTCGAAACGGACGAAATGGTCGATCAGGTCGCTATCTTTTTCCTCGCCGGGCATGAAACCAGCGCATCGGCCTTGGCATGGGCGCTGTACTTGATGGCTCTTTATCCCGATTGGCAGAGCCGCGTGGCCGAAGAGGCAGAGCAACATTTGGACGCGGCAGAGTTTGCGACCATGTCCCGCCTCAAGATCAGCCGGGACGTTTTTCGCGAAACGCTGCGTCTTTACCCGCCGGTGCCCATGATGGTGCGGCAAAGCACTTGTCCGGAGGATTTCAGAAACCGCGAGATCCCTGTTGGCTCTCAGATGGTTCTGAGCCCGTGGCACCTGCACCGTCACCAACGTCTTTGGGACAATCCAGACGGGTTCGACCCAGACCGGTGGTCCACCGAAAATGGCAAGAAATGCCAGCGAGAGGCATATATGCCGTTTTCGGCGGGATCACGCGTGTGCACCGGGGCCGGTTTTGCAATGATCGAAGGACCCTTGATCCTGTCCATGCTTCTCAAGTCTTACCGATTTGAACTGGTGCCAGACAGAACACCAGTACCCGTGGCCCATCTGACAGTTCGGGCACAGGATGGCATCTGGTTGAAAGTCACCCAGCGTTAGCGCGGCGGTCTTCTTGCAAGGCAGCAAGAACGTAGAGCCGGATGGCCGAGGCAAGCCCAATCTCCAACCCGCGATCGGCATCAATTTCGGCTGCCAAGACGTTGATTGGTTTCTGTTTTGCTTCTGCAATTCGACGGAATTCGATCCAAAACTCGTCTTCCAGCGACACGCTGGTGCGGTGCCCGCGCAACGTCAATGACCGCTTTTTTGGACGACGGTCAGACATAACGCCCGGCGCCGCCCATACTCGTGATCACTTTGGACCAACCATGTTTTCGGGGCGGACCACGCGGTCAAACGTGTCTTCGTCGACAAACCCCAGCTTGATCGCCTCTTCTTTCAAAGTCGTCCCATTCTTGTGGGCCGTTTTGGCCACCGCGGTGGCATTGTCATAGCCGATTTCCGGGGCAAGGGCCGTGACAAGCATCAGACTTTCGCGCATCAGCTTGTCGATGCGCGTGGCGTCTGCTTTCAAACCGGCAACAAGGTTATCGGTGAACGCAGAGGCGGCGTCGCCCAGCAATTGCATGGATTGCAAAACGTTATAGGCCATCATGGGTTTGTAGACGTTCAGCTCGAAATGTCCTTGCGATCCGGCAAAACCGACCGCCGCATCATTGCCCATCACATGGGCGCAGACTTGGGTCATTGCCTCGCACTGGGTGGGATTGACCTTGCCCGGCATGATCGATGATCCCGGTTCGTTTTCTGGCAGGATCAGCTCGCCCAGACCGCAGCGCGGCCCAGAGCCGAGAAAGCGGATGTCATTGGCGATTTTGAACAGGCTTGCTGCGACGGTTTTCAACGCGCCTGACATTTCCACCATGGCGTCATGCGCGGCCAAAGCCTCGAACTTGTTGGGCGCTGTGACAAATGGCAATCCGGTGATGTCGGCCATATTGGCCGCCACCATTTCGGCCCAACCAACCTTGGTGTTCAGGCCCGTACCAACGGCGGTACCGCCTTGCGCCAGCTCATAGATGCGGCCCAAGGCATCTTTGACGCGTTGCCGGCCCATCGCCACCTGATGGACATAGCCAGAAAACTCCTGGCTCAACGTGAGCGGCGTGGCGTCTTGTGTATGTGTTCGGCCAATCTTGATGATGCCATCGAATTCGCCGACCTTTGCGTCGAGTGCGGCGTGCAGCTTTTCCAAACCTGGCAACAGGACATCCCGTGCGGTCATCGCCGTAGAGATATGCATGGCCGTTGGGAAGGTGTCGTTCGAGGATTGGCCCATATTGCAATGGTCGTTCGGATGCACCGGTGATTTCGAACCAATCGTGCCGCCCAGCATTTCGATGGCGCGATTGGCGATCACCTCGTTGGCATTCATGTTGGACTGCGTGCCTGATCCAGTTTGCCAGACGACCAGTGGAAAGTTGTCGTCCAATTTGCCCTCAACCACTTCGCCTGCTGCCGCGATGATCGCGTCGGCACGTTCTGCATCGAGCGATCTCAGGTCCTTGTTCGCCATAGCGCAGGCTTTTTTGATCACCCCCAATGCGCGCACGACCGCGACGGGTTGTTTTTCCCACCCGATTGGGAAGTTCATGATCGACCGCTGCGTCTGAGCGCCCCAATACTTGTCGGCTGGAACCTCAAGCGGGCCAAAGCTGTCGGATTCGGTGCGGGTGTCGGCCATGGGAAAACTCCGTTGGGTCAGGTCGTGAGGCGGGTTTAATCCGGGTCGCAGCGGCGCGCAACGGTTGGCGGGCGCCCCGTGGCGAGATGCCCGGGCCAAAACCCGCACAGACGCGTGATGGAAATTGACCGGTTTGCCCGGCATGACTATCTTTGATTGAACCTGACAGCTGTTTTTGCTGCAGGACAGGATATGGCCAGACAGGATCCGCTCTCGTGTACATTTCACTTATCCGCCGCCCGCAAGTCCCGATGACGGGATTGTTGGCGTTCTTGGCGTTTTCGCTGTTGCTGCTGGCGCCGCCGGCGTTCTCGGCCCAGATCACGCCGTTTATCGGCGCTTACTCCGGAGATGCCGAGGTTGATCGAGACGGTGAACTTGAAAAACGGGATCTCAGCGTGGAAATCACCGAAACCAAGGACGGATTTATAGTTGCTTGGGTGTCAACGCGGTATCGTCCGGATGGCCGGGTCAAAGAGTCGTCCTACGAGATCGAGTTTCAGCCGACCGATCGCGACGGCATCTATTCCGCTGCCCAGAAGCGCAATGTTTTTGGCCACAGCGTGCAGTTGGACCCGATGAAAGGGGAACCCTTTGTCTGGGGCCGGATCACGGGCGACACCTTGACTGTGTTTTCGCTCTTCGTGGCGCAGGATGGCGGCTACCAGATGCAAGAATACAATCGAACCCTGGCCGACGGCGGCTTGGACCTGAACTTCAAGAGCATTGAAAACGGTGGCGCCGTCACCCGGGTGATCGACGCGTTTCTGGCGCGCGACTAGCTTTTTCGGAAGCTGTCCAGCGACACCACGTCGGCGTCGCCCGGTTCTGCATCAGCATCTGGCGCCGGCGCAAGGCGCGGCTTTGCCGGTGTTTGCGCTGACTCTTCACCATCGGCGTTTTCAAACCGCAGACCGAATTCAACCGATGGGTCCACAAAGGTCTTTATCGCGTCATACGGAATATACAATGGCTCCGGGCTGTCACCGAAATTCAGCGTTACGGCAAATCCGTCGGCTTCGACCACCAGATTGTCGAACCAGTGCTGCATAACCACTGTCATTTCCTCGGGATACCGATCTGACAGCCAGTCGGCGATCAGCGCATCGGGATGAGAGGTGTCGAAGGTAATGAAGAAATGATGCGCGCCCGGCAACCCCCTGTCGGCCACGTCTTCCAGCACGGTCTTGATCAAGCCGCGCATCGCCGTGTGCATCAGATTTCCGTAGTCTATGTCAGTTGACATGTCACATCCCCGGATCAACGCCTTTACAATAAGCGATTTGCTTTAAAACGAAAGAGCATCGGGTTCAAATTGTCGCTGATAACACATTCAATGCTGTGGCGCTAAGCGCCATGATCACAAGGGTGGCACCCAAACCCAGCTTGGCTTTCAACAAGAGCAGCGCGGCCAGAGCGGTAAGGATCAACGCCTGAACGTCAAGTTGGGTCACGTTCGGCCATGGCAGGGTCACCGGCCCCAAAAGTATCTGCCCAAGTCCGCCGAACAGGACATTCATCGCAAACCAGACGGTTAGATTCAAAATTACACCGACAACCGCAGCAGTGATGGCTTTCAGCGCAGCAGACAGACGGGGCCGGGCGGCGATTTGGTCCAAGTAAGGACCGGCGAGGAAAATCCATAGAAAACACGGCACAAATGTCGCCCATAGCGCGGTGAACCCAGCCGCGAGTGCCAAGCCAACGCCGCCTTGTATCGTTCCGGTCAGCATTGCCACGAACTGGGTGACCAGAATCAAGGGCCCCGGTGTGGTTTCAGCCAGACCAAGCGCATCGATCATCTGATCGGTACTGATCCAGCCATACTGTTCGACGACGGTTTGCGTCATGTAGGCCAGGACGGCGTAGGCGCCGCCAAATGTGACCACGGCCAGCTTGGCAAAGAACCAGCCGATCTCGCTGAGCAAGGTGGCGTCGGCGAGGGTGAGGCCGATCAAGGGTACCAGCCAAAGCGCCAGCCACGTTGCCGCCGTCCCCACCGGAAAGCGATGGCTGGGCGGTGGCGGTGCCTGTTGGGTACCTTCCGCGCGCCAATAACCCCACAGCGCGGCAGCAGCGATGATCAGTGGGAATGGTAGATTGAGTGCAAAAATCGCAACAAAAGCCAATGCGGCGATCGGCCAGGCGTTGCGGTCTGTCAAAGCCTTGCGTGACACGCCCTGCAACGCCTTGATCACAATGATGATGACAGCGGCCTTGATGCCGACAAAGGCGGCCTGCACCCATGGCACCTGTCCGTATATCGCGTAAAGAGACGCCAGAACGGCGATGACGATAGCGCCGGGTAACACGAACAAGCCACCGGCAATGATGCCCCCGATCATGCCGCGCAATCGCCAACCGGCATAGGTGGCGAGCTGCATCGCTTCTGGTCCCGGCAGCAGCATGCACAGCGACAGCGCGCGCAAATAGGTTTCTTCATCCAGCCAATCGCGCTCTTCGACAAGTTCGCGATGCATCAAGGCAATCTGGGCCGCCGGCCCGCCGAAGGACAAAAGGCCAATGCGCCCGAAAACGACACAAAGCTCGGTCAAGGAAATGGTCCGCATGGGTCAGCGCTTTGTTGTCGGCCAGGTGTGGGTTTCGTCATAGCCGTCGCGCGCCCAACGATAAAGCGCGTCGTACAGCATCATTCCTGCGGCAAGTTGTTGCGTGTCATCGCGGTATTGTCGCGACAAGCCGACAGAGACCGCCAACAGCCCGGCTGCGGCGGGGTGGAGATCATGGCGGTCCGTGTCTGCGGCGCGTACGCCATCGGCCAGTCGGTGCAGGGCAGGGGTGCCCAGCCCGAATTCTTCGACCATGATGTCAAAGGTGCAGCGGGCGCCACGATGGCTCCAGAATGTGTTTTCAACATCAAACGGGATGGCGCCGAACCGATCGGCAACGCCGTCGACAGCGTCTGGTGCCACAAACAGAAACCTGGCTTGCGCGTCAACAAAGCGCCGGATCAACCACGGACACGCGATCCGATCGATCTTGGGGCGGTGGCGCGTGACCCAGATCATGGATTGCTGCGACGACGCCTGAAGATGGCGCGCCGGT
>CAWUIW010000077.1:0-12510 GCA_963922515.1 uncultured Rhodobacterales bacterium
AAAGATGTCGGACGTTTTGCGTGCCGTTCCTCTGCCGCCGGCACCATGGCCTGCCACGGACGTCCTCCGGCCACGGGAATGCTGCGTTTTAGAACCTTTTCAATCGCGCGCAGTTCGTCCATTTCGTCTGGCGCGCAAAAGGCAATCGCCTGACCTTCGGCACCAGCTCGCGCGGTGCGCCCAATGCGGTGCACGTAACTTTCCGCCACGTTCGGCAAATCGAAATTATAAACGTGACGCACATCCGGGATATCGATGCCGCGTGCCGCCACGTCTGTTGCAACCAGCACGCGCACTTTGCCGTCGCGAAACGCCTGTAATGCGCGGTCACGTTGCCCTTGGCTTTTGTTTCCATGGATGGCATCGGTTGCAAACCCCTCGGCCACAAGCGATTTGCACAACCGGTCTGCGCCGTGCTTGGTGCGCGTGAAAACCAAGGCCAATTCATCGCGATGCGTATCGAGCAACGATTTCAACAAGCGCGACTTTTCAGCTTTGGCAATGAAGTGAACGGATTGGGTGATTTTGTCGGCCGCTTTGCCCGGTGGAGCAACCTGCACACGGACCGGATTGGTCAGGTACGCGTTTGCAATTTCCGTCATCTGCTTTGGCATCGTCGCAGAAAACAAAAGCGTTTGGCGCTCGGATGGCAATAGTCCCGAGATTTTCCGGAGCGCATGTAAAAACCCCAGGTCCAGCATCTGGTCCGCTTCATCCAGCACAAGAAACCGGGTTTCGCCCAGGTCAATCGCACCGCGTTCGATGTGATCAATCAAACGCCCGGGCGTTGCGACCAAAACATCAGTTCCGCGTGAAAGCCGGTTGGCCTGTGCGTTCAGCGATTGACCCCCGACAACCAAACTGATCTTCAGATGGCTTTTGCCAAGGTACATGTTCAGGTTGGCCTGAATCTGTTTCGCCAACTCGCGCGTGGGTGCCAAAATCAGACTGCGCGCTGTTTTTGGAATGGGTTTCCCAGTCGTTTGCAACATCAGCTGGATCAGCGGAAGACCGAACGCGGCGGTTTTGCCTGTTCCTGTTTGGGCCAACCCCATCAAGTCGCGGCCTTGCAAGACCAAAGGGATCGCTCGATGCTGTATCGGGGTCGGCTGAGCAATGCCATTCTCGGCAAGTTGTGCAACCAAGCGCTCGGTCAAACCGAGCGAACGAAAATCTGTCAAATCATTTCCTTTGCGGGGGCGATCTTGCCCCCGATTAACGACAGCCCATGTGCGGGCCTATCTTTTGGTACCGCGAGACTTAGACTGGCCCGTGCCGACACCTCCGTCCGTCCAATGGGCTCCCCACCGAACGCGTGCGTCGCCTATTTGCCCGCGAAAATCTCATTTGCGCCACTCAAGTGGCGTCAATCATCTTATGAGACAGGCACATGGTGTGCTTGTCGCCACAAGTCAACGGTAAATCCCAGCGAAGCGGCCGACAATCGACCAGCTTGCGCGGCTTATACGGTGCGCTCGACCATCATTTTCTTGATCTCTGCAATGGCCAAAGCCGGGTTTAGGCCCTTGGGGCAGGTCTTCGCACAGTTCATGATCGTATGGCAGCGATAGAGCTTGAAGGGGTCTTCTAGCTCATCCAACCGTTCACCAGTTGCCTCATCGCGGCTGTCGATGATCCAACGATAGGCATGCAGCAGAGCCGCGGGCCCAAGGTAGCGGTCGCCATTCCACCAATAGGATGGGCATGACGTTGAACAAGACGCGCACATCACGCATTCGTACAGTCCATCCAGCTTCTTGCGGTCCTCGATAGACTGCTTCCACTCTTTTGCCGGGCGGTTTGTCTTGGTTTCCAGCCACGGCATGATCGACGCGTGCTGCGCGTAAAAATGCGTCAGATCGGGGATCAGGTCCTTAACCACGGGCATATGCGGCAGCGGATAGATCTTCACGTCGCCCTTGATTTCGTCCATGCCGTAGATGCAGGCCAACGTATTGATACCGTCGATGTTCATGGCGCAAGACCCGCAAATTCCCTCGCGGCACGAGCGTCGGAAGGTCAACGTTGGATCGATCTCGTTCTTGATTTTTATCAGGGCATCCAGAACCATTGGTCCGCAGGTGTCCATGTCCACGAAATACGTGTCGACCTGGGGGTTCTTTCCATCATCCGGGTTCCACCGATAAATCTGAAACTTGCGCACGTTTGTGGCGCCTTCTGGTTTTGGCCAGGTCTTGCCGGTTGTCATGCGGCTGTTCTTCGGTAGCGTCAGTTGAACCATGTTTGCTCTCCTTGCTCAGGCCGCAGCCGTTTCGGGCAGCTGTCGAATCCAAGTGTTATCTGTTTCATATCCAAGGGCGATCAGCGCGTCGCCGTGGCGTTCTGCGTAAATCTCACCAATTTCACGGGGCAGTTCATGCATCCAGCGACGCGGTGCACCGGATGTCACGTGTCCCGGTCGCGCTTCGCGCTTAGACAAGCCGCCTTGCAGACTTTTGTCCCAGAATATCCGCGCGCCGACGCGGGCTTCATCGCGGTGCAAGCCCAGTTCGCCCAAGGCAGCAGCAAATCCGGCGCCATCGACATCGTCCATCAGTGTTTCATAGCGTAACTCGGTGCTGCGCGGATGACCCCATGGCCACCGCAGCATTTCCGCCAGCGTTTCTGCGTGTTTGTTCGCCATCTCGAACAACAGCTGTTCAGCATACGTGGCAAGACCGTTCAGGTGTTCCTGATAAGTCCGGCCCTCGAGATCGCTGCGCGGTTGATGCAGAAACTTTTCGCCCTTTGGACCAGCCGTCAGGTGGTACCGGCAACCGGACAGCAAGACGTCACGCGGATCGCGAATGACATGCAAAAATGCCGTATCCTCGCTGTCCCAAAGTGATTGAGGGAACACTCCGTGCCAGTTGCACAAAAAAGCGCGGCCGGCTTTCGGCACTTTGCCCATGTGCCGGTCCGACCAGATGCCAAACCATGGGATCGACAAGGATCGCGACAATGCCCGGATGATGGACTTGATCCAGACGGTGCCACCCTTGTGATGAGTGGCGATGCACATCAGTCGAGGCGCGCTCATTCTGCCCACCTTGTGAACAAAACGTCCATGTGGCGTGGCTTGGCGCGCGGTCCGGCCGTTTCAGCGGTCGCAAGAATGTCGCGCATCTCCAACCCTGCATCCGCGAGCAACGCCACCGCCTGCGACGGTTTGGGTATATTGTCAAAGCGGCGTGTGACCGACACTTCAAGCACCACAAAATCCGTGCGCTTGAGCGTTTCGGTTGCCCCTTTCAGAATCTCTATCTCGGCGCCTTCTGTATCGATCTTGAGACCAACGCGTCCGGGATAATCGGCAGCCAAACCATCCAGCGTCCGAACCGGCACAGTTTCCTCGCTGATCGCCTCGAACTGGGTCGAAAGCCTGTCAGTTCGTTCAAACAGACTGGCCATGGCGTTGCCGCGCCCATCATCGGTGCGCGGAATCTTCAGAACGGCTTCGCCATCCGAGGCGCCCAATGCGACCGCATGAAAATCGAACCCCCGAGCCGCCGATTTGGAACGTTCCGCCGACCGCTCTTGCGGATCCACCAGCACGAAGCGCGCGTCCGGGTAGGTTTTGTACAGCCAGCGAGTACCGGCCCCGACCCCCACATCGAAAACCACGTCTGGGGCGAACATGTAACCGCGCATGTAGAACGAACGCGTCTTGAGAGGATGCATGACCATCCCCTCAGACTTCAGCGTGCGTTTGATGTCACGCAGCATGGCCGCTTAGTACACCCGCGCTTTCGGTGCGATCTTTTTCAGGTCAATACCGCCATCGTTGTGGCTGGTCAGCGGCTGCAGATGCACACCGCGATAGCCCAAAGACGCCTGATTGCCTTCGAACCAGATGAGACTGTGCTTGCGCCAGTTTTCATCATCGCGATCCGGGTAATCTTCGTGCGCGTGCGCACCGCGGCTTTCTTTCCGGGCTGCCGCTGCAGTGATGGTCGCAACCGCGTTTGGCATCAGGTTGGTCAATTCCAGCGTTTCCATAAGGTCACTGTTCCAGATCATGGATGTGTCGGTCACCTTGAGGTCACTGAGCTTGTCAGCGACGCCTTCCATCTTGGTCTGACCATCAGCCAATGTCTTGTCGGTCCGGAACACCGCCGCATCGGCCTGCATGGTCTTTTGCATTTCCAAGCGCAGTTCGGCCGTTGGCACATGGCCCTTGGCATAGCGCAAACCGTCAAACCGGCTCAGCGCGGCCTCGATCGATCGTTTGCTGGGTTGTGGCACTGCTGATTTCGGATCCACGACCTCTCCGGCCCGGATCGCAGCGGCCCGACCAAAGACTACCAGGTCGATCAACGAGTTCGATCCAAGCCGGTTCGCCCCGTGGACTGAAGCGCAACCTGCTTCGCCGACAGCCATCAGACCAGGCGAAACGCGATCAGGATCGTCCTTGGACGGCGCCAGAACCTCGCCCCAGTAATTCGTCGGAATGCCACCCATATTGTAGTGAACGGTCGGCAAGACCGGGATCGGTTCTTTGGTCAGATCCACGCCCGCAAAGATGCGGGCGCTTTCGGATATCCCGGGCAGCCGTTCCGCCAGCGTTTCCGGGGGCAGGTGGTTGAGGTGCAGGTGAATGTGATCTCCATCCGCGCCCACGCCGCGGCCTTCACGAATTTCCAGCGTCATGCACCGGCTCACGACGTCCCGGCTGGCGAGATCCTTGTAGGTCGGTGCATAGCGTTCCATGAACCGCTCGCCTTCGGAATTGGTCAGATACCCGCCTTCGCCGCGCGCGCCCTCGGTGATCAGGCATCCAGATCCATAGATCCCGGTCGGATGGAATTGTACGAATTCCATGTCCTGAAGCGGCAATCCGGCCCGTGCCGTCATCCCGCCACCGTCGCCAGTGCACGTATGGGCCGATGTGGCCGAGAAATAGGCGCGACCATACCCGCCTGTCGCCAAGACAACCATTTTTGCCGCAAACAGATGCAACGAGCCGTCGTCCAGTTTCCAGCACAGAACACCCTGGCAAACGCCGTCTTCGCTCATGATCAGGTCGATGGCAAAGTACTCGATATAAAACTCGGCGTTGTTCTTAAGGGATTGGCCATACAGCGTGTGCAGGATCGCGTGCCCTGTCCGGTCGGCGGCGGCACATGTGCGTTGCACGGGCGGTCCTTCACCAAATTCGGTGGTATGACCGCCGAACGGGCGTTGATAAATCTGGCCTTCCTCGGTCCGCGAGAAGGGCACGCCGTAGTGCTCCAATTCATAGACCGCTTTGGGCGCTTCGCGCGCCAGATATTCCATCGCGTCGGTATCACCCAACCAGTCCGACCCTTTGACCGTGTCGTACATGTGCCACTGCCAGTGATCGGGGCCCATATTGGCCAACGAGGCCGCGATCCCGCCTTGTGCCGCGACAGTGTGCGACCGGGTGGGGAACACCTTGGAAATGCACGCCGTTTTCAAGCCCTGCTCGGCCATCCCCAGCGTAGCCCGCAGTCCGGCGCCCCCGGCACCGACGACCACGACGTCATATTCATGCGTCTCGTAATCATATGCAGCCATTGGCTGGCCTCCTCAAACTTTGTTAAAGCGCAAGACGCGCGATTGCGAACACGCCCGTTGCTGCTGCTGCGTAGCTCAGACAGATCATCGCGATAATGGCGACTTTCTGGGCCACACCGTGGACATAGTCTTCGATCAACACCTGAACTCCGTCCTTGAAGTGCATAAAACCAACAACGATGGTCAAAGCGGCCACGATTGCAGGGAATGGTCGGCTGAAATAGGCCACAACCTGATCGTGCGGCTCGCCCAACATCGGCCCGAATGTCAGCAAGAAGAGCGGGATCAGCAGCAGCAATGCCACCGAGCTGACCTTCATCGCCCAAAAATGTGCCGTTCCGGTTTTTGCCGAACCAAGCCCAACGGCGCGTTTGCGATCTGTCAGAAATTGCATGGCGTCAGGCTCCTCAGGCGATGATGGCGACGGTCAAAATGGTCAAAACGATCGAACCGGCAATGACCGCGTATCCAAGCTTGTACGCGGTTTCGAGGTCGAGACCCACAGCATTGTCCCATATGAGGTGCCGCACACCCGCGAGCGTGTGGTACCATAGCCCCCAAAGTGACAGGAACATGATCAGGTTGCCGACCGCACTGGTGATGATCCCGTCTGCAACGGCAAACGCCTCAGGAGACGTAGACGCGGCAAGAAACCACCACACGATGAGCAGCGCCGCCAGCAAAATCGCGTTGCCGGTAATGCGGGTTAGAATAGACGTAATCGACGTCAACTGGGGACGATAGATCGTCAAGTGCGGCGATAGCGGGCGGTTGCCTCTGTTGACGTCGGCCATGGAAACCTCTCAAAACAAGCTGTCTGCGTAAGTTTGTACTGCTTTTTGCGAAGCTGTCACGCTTTGCGGCGCCTTCAGGCTGCGGTTTTTTGGCGCGAATCCATGGAAATTCTGCCCTTGTGATCACGAAAATTGCAGGCGTGATCACAAATTCAACGAGCTGCTTTCAGCCAACTTGCCGCGCCGCGGCAAAAAAAGGTTAACCGAAATCGTTCCAAAAGCCCATCAACTTGAGCGCCGCAACGGCTTTGTCACGGCGAAACGGGTCTGATCCCAAAACATCTGCGTTCAGGTCGCGTATCAAAACCTGCAGTTGGCGCTGCTTGGTCAAATTCGAGATAAAATTGTGGACAGATGATTGATCTTTGAGAACAAGCACTTCGTCCGCGCGCGTTTGGACGTTGCTAGAGATAAACAGTGTTTCGTTCATCTGTGCGAATCCCCATTACCCACGCCATCAGAATATCATTTTTTATTTTCGTTACAATTGCACGCTGCATCGCAGCATCAATCTTGCAGGTCCGCGGTTTGGCGTGTGACCTCTCGCAATAGCTTTCGGCGGATTTTTTCAGGATAATCAGCGAAACTCAGCGCTGTTTCCACAAATGCTCCGTCACCGACAATCACGTTCTCAAAAAAGTACGCGGTCAGGTCCGGTTCACTTTGCTCGATGGCAATCGCGTTTACGGTAATTCCTGCTGCTTTCAGACGCGGATGAACTCCCGCCGGGGATAAGCCTTCGTTGGAAAACCCATCGCCGGAAACATCGATGATCTTTCGGGCGCACGCGTCCATTGTGTCAAACAAGGGAATGGAAAAACTCAGCGCTTCGCCGATCGCGGTAGAATAGTTGCGCCATACTCTCGGTCCGCCCGCCACTGTTTCCGCAAAGTCGTCCAACGCGTGAAAATCTACGATTTCCGTCCAAGGTATGGCGACAACCTGTCGTGACGAACCAGTCCACTGCACCAACGACACCTGCGCACGCCCACGCACCAAGGCCTCGGACACCAACGGATCACGAAGCCCCTCGGCCAAGCCATCCATTTGCAAACGGTATTCGTCGGGGTCGACGGAGCCCGACACATCGACCGCCAAAAGCAGCGCCAGATCGCACGCGGCAGCGGTCGAAGCGGTCATGGTCGCGGCAACAAGCAATGGGCGAAGCAAGGTCATGTTTGAACCGTACCCATCGCGTCCAGCTGCGGCGACCGTTTTTCGATCACATTGGCATCAGTACCCAGTAATCGAGATCCAGCAAAACTTCAGGCTTGTACTTTCCATCTTCGCCGTGCAGGGCAAATGGCTCGCTGCCTTTTGTGGCGACCAACCGAAGGCGCATCGCTCCGACATCCGGCGCGTCCGTCTCTGCCTTGTCCAGCACTTCGGACCACGCCCTGATGGTGTCGCCTGAGAAGCACGGGTTCGCGTGCGCGCCCGCATTCAAACCAACCACCATCTGCGCATTTGCCAATCCGTTGAAAGACAAGGCGCGCGCCATCGAGATGACGTGACCTCCATAGATCAGGCGCTGCCCATCTGGCCGGAAAGTGGCATCGAAATGCACCTTGGCGGTGTTTTGCCAAAGCCTGGTGGCAATCATATGTTCGGCTTCTTCGATCGTTACGCCATCGACGTGGTCGATGGTTTCGCCCACCTCGTAGTCGCCCCAGCGGTGTGGCTCACCTGCCAAAGCAAAGTCATACTGAGAAAAGTTCAGCCCAGTGGGCACCACCAGGTCCTTAGCATCAAGAACGGCCTTGAGATCGGGTATCACTGTCGTCGGGGCCGGACGCTCTAGATCGTTTTTGCGCACCATGACCCAGCGGACATAGTCCATCACCGTTTCGCCGTTTTGGTTCAGCCCGCGCGTGCGGACATAAACCACCCCAGACTTGCCATTGGAATTTTGCTTGATCCCGATCACCTCGGATTCCGACCGCAGCGTGTCTCCGGGGTATACCGGCAACAGCCACCGGCCCTCGGCATACCCAAGATTGGCAACTGCGTTCAGCGACACATCCGGCACGGTTTTGCCGAATACAACATGAAACGCAGCCAAGTCGTCCAACGGGCTGGCCGGCAGACCGCAGGCCTGGGCAAACGCGTCAGATGAATACAATGCGTGCCGCGCTGGGTATAGAGCATGGTACAGGGCCCTTTCACCGCCGGACACGGTGCGCGGCACAGCGTGAACCATGACGTCACCGACAGCGTAGTCCTCAAAAAAGCGCCCTGCATTCGTCTTGGCCATTACTGCTCCCCTAGCTTGATATCCGGATGAAATGGGACATCAACCGTTTTGGTGACGGCTTGACCGCACCGCATCACGCCCCGCGCCGCGTCAAAGGCGTATGTTGGGTCCCCATGCAAATCCCAGCCTTTGGCCAAGGCAGCACTGACCTTAAGACAAAAGGCGGACGTGTCGTCTTCGCTCAGGAAGCGGTACAGCTTTGTCATGATGGAAACGGCCAAACACCTAGCCAATTGTGGATGTACCCTATGATCGCCAGAAGCACGATTGATCCGGCAAAGAACATCGCATCCATCGCATAGCTGCCATCGGACGCTTGTTTCGACCAGCCCGGCTCTGCCTTGTTGATCACAATCACCTCAACAACGGCCCAGGCCAGCAATCCGCCAAACAATATGATCGAGGCCAGATCGCCGTTTACAAGCAGGTGGGCAAACGCCCAGGCCTTGAAGCCGGTCAGCATTGGATGCCGCATACCGGCCAGCAACTTTCCCCGTTTCGGCGCAGGACTCATCAAAAAGATCGCCAACAATACGAGAAGATTGTTGATGTGGACCATGAAACTTGGGGGCGTCCAAACATCGACATATGGCACCATGCGATAGCCGATGATCATCAGAACGATTCCGGCAAAGATGCCGATCGCCACAGCGCCTTTGCCGGGGTCGCCCATTGATGCGCGTTGCACCGGCAGCGCGCGCTTGAAGAAATGCGGGGCGGCCCAAAGCAACACGCCCAGCACAAGTATGATCCAACCCATTGCTGTCTATCCTTCTTGCAAGGCCTCGATAGCTTCGGCTTTTGCCAGAAGCTCTTGGGCTGTTGCAACGTGAAGGTTTTCAACAATCCTGCCGTCTACCACGGCCACGCCCTGACCGCTGGCTTCCACCTCTTCAAAAGCCGCAATTTGCCGCCGGGCCAGTTCAAGCTCGGCTTCGGATGGAGCAAATGCGGCATTAGTGATGTCAACCTGAGCCGGATGAATGAGTGTTTTGCCATCAAAGCCCATATCTCGACCTTGAATACACTCGGCATTCAACCCCTCTTCGTCCTTGAACGCGTTGTAAACGCCATCGATAATCACCAAGCCTTCGGCGCGTGCAGCCAGCAGGCACAGCCCCAACGAGGTGAGCAAAGGCTCGCGATCTGCACGAAAGCGCGTTTGCAACTCCTTCGCCAGGTCATTGGTGCCCATCACAAATCCTTCCATCTTGTGATGGGCGGCGATTTCGGGGGCATTCAACATACCACGCGGTGTTTCCATCATGGCCCAGATCGGAAGGTCACCTGTGATCGTGGCCAAAGCATCGACATCTGCCGCACTGTTCACCTTTGGCAGAAGCACGGCATCGGCCCCAATGTCGCGCACCGCGGCAGCATCATCCGCGCCCCATTCCGTGTCCAACCCGTTGATCCTGACGATCTTGGACCGGCGTCCGTAACCACCCTGATGCAAAGCAGCCGCCAAAGTCACACGTGCGTTCACTTTCTCATCGGCCGCGACGGCATCTTCCAGATCGAAGATGATGGCATCCACCGGCAGGGTGCGCGCCTTGTCCAATGCACGATCCTTGGACGCGGGAATGTATAAAACTGACCGAAAGGGACGATGCCGCGTATCCATAGGATTCTCCAATAGTCATATTATTGCGCCGAGACGTGCATTTTCGTTCAAATAATTCAAGCAGAAAATGCCGCGACGCAGCAATTTTCGCGCGTTGCCGTATTCCGCCAAGGACCGCACGGCAAATTAACCTCGTTTTGAAGGCCGCAGGTCAGTGTTGTCGAACGCGGGCTGCCTTGTCCGTCTCGAACGGAGTGATGAGATGAAACAGAACCAGTATCTTGCCGTATTCCTGTTTGGCGCCGCAGCCTTGGCGGCATATCAGGCTTCTGCAGAAGCAAACCCGCAATGCGCGCCACGCGCTTTGGTTCTGGAGCGTTTGTCAGACGGATATGACGAAACGCGTCAAAGTATCGGGCTGGGCACCGGCGGTGCTGTGGTCGAAACATTCGCAAGTTCAGAAACCGGCACATGGACGATCACGGTCACCAATACCCAAGGGATCACCTGCCTGATCGCCGCGGGTCAGGCTTTTGAAACCTTGACAGAGGCACTGCCGGCCAAGGGAACCGACACTTAGGCCTTTGGATTGCGCGGTGGCGCACGCCGCAAGGTCATCCCGTGTTTTTCCGTCGCCCGAAAGCCGAGCTTTTCGTAAAAGCCCTTGGCGCCGGTCGATTGTCCGGTCAGCAGCATGATCTTGTAGGCATCGGCACGCCACGCCCGCTTGCACGCAAACTCCATGACCGAACGACCAATGCCCTGCCCCTGCAAGGCACCAAGCGTGGCCACATTTTCTATGAACGCGTAGGGCCGCCCATGAAATGTCAGATTTGGCATGACATGCAGCGTGGCCATGCCGACGGGCTGGCCGCCTCGCTCGGCCATGCAAATTTCGGTGCCTGGTATCGACAGAATATCAGCCAGACGCTGGCGGCCAGCCGCGCCATCGGGCACTGCGCTATCACCCACCAACTCGGCATACAGGCGGCGCAGTCCGGCAAAATCGTCCAGCCTAGCGCATCGCAGCGTCTGGTCCATCACGTGAGCGCATCCCAAATCAGTTTTGTTCCCGTCAAAGTCAAAAGCACGTAGGTGATCCGAAAAAACACCTGCTCTGGCAACAAACGGTGCGCCTTGACCCCGACCCAAGCGCCCAACAACGCAAACGGGGCCAGAATCAGATTAACGGTTGCAGTTTCCATGGTGAACAACCCGAACATGGCGTACGGGATGAATTTTATGATGTTGATGATCCAAAACGCCAAAACGGTCGTTGCCTGATATGTCGTCTTGTCCAGCCTTTGCGACAAAAGATAAATCGCCGCAGGCGGCCCGCCGGCGTGGCTCACAAAACTGGTGAACCCCGCGATCAGTCCGGCGGCGGCCCCGGCCCAGTCTGGCAACCGGCGCGCAAACGGTTTTATCTTTCCGCGGGATTGCGCAAACTGCCACGCAACAAAGATCAGGCAAATAACGCCGATCAAAAAGCGGAACACGTCAGCATTGGCCAATTGAAACAGCATCGCGCCCAGCGCGACACCGGGAATGGCTCCCAAGATCAATAGTTTACTGTCGACCCAGCTCCACTTCCGCCAGTAGGGCCGCAGGGCGGCAACGTCGATCAACATCAACAAGGGCAGCATCACACCCAAGGCAAGTCCGGGCGGGAGAACCAGCGCCAGCATCGACGACGAGGCAAAGGCGGCGCCGGATCCAAAGCCGCCTTTTGAGACACCGGCAAAAAAGGCAGCGAACGCAGCAAGCGCCAAAATACCTATGGAAAATTCCTGCATGCGCCCTTTTCTCACGCCCCGAACCGTGGCGCAGTCAGCCGCGCTGCGCCGCAGCACCCTTGCACCAAACGGTTTATGATTCTACCCAACATGCGTTTACAACCGACCCGGAGACACCATCCCATGGCTCGACCCAAAATTGCGCTCATCGGCGCCGGACAGATTGGCGGTACGCTTGCACACCTCGCGGCGCTCAAAGAGATGGGCGACGTTGTCCTCTTTGACATCGCCGAAGGCACCCCAGAAGGAAAGGCCCTCGACATTGCGGAATCCGGCCCATCCGAAGGATTTGACGCAGCACTGAGCGGCACACAGTCGTACGCGGACATCGCGGGCGCCGACGTATGCATCGTGACTGCTGGCGTACCCCGCAAACCCGGTATGAGCCGTGACGACCTTTTGGGCATCAACCTCAAGGTCATGAAATCGGTCGGCGAAGGCATCCGCGATCATGCGCCCAACGCGTTCGTTATCTGTATCACCAACCCGCTGGACGCGATGGTCTGGGCGCTGCGCGAGTTTTCCGGGCTGCCACACAACATGGATTGCGGCATGGCCGGAGTG
>CAWUIW010000078.1:0-12441 GCA_963922515.1 uncultured Rhodobacterales bacterium
ACAAGACCTGACGCTGTTCAGATTTGTCGAGACCGCCGAACAGGCGATCCAGGCCATTGAAAATTGGGGGCCCATCACCAAGCGTCAGGACATCCCAGGGCGCGAATGATCAAACGAGGTGTCCAGGAATGACGCCCAGTTCAACGCCACGCGTGATGGACTTCACAACTTGGGCCCCGTTGATCTCTTCGATCATGTAGCCGTAACCCGCCAAGCGGAATTTCCATTCCCGCGGGCTCAGCGCTTTTTTCCGTTCTGTTTGCAGCAGTGACAGCACGCCTGCCTCGATGCTGCTGCCACTTTGATATGCTCGTCCCATGTCCTGTCTCCTCTGGGTATTGTTTATGAAGAGGAAACTGATTGTCCGGAATGGCGGAATTTTATCCGCATTTGGGTAAGATTGTGTCCTAGTCAGCACCAACAGCACGCTCGGCTGCCTTGGCAACAAGCGTTCGATCACCGGCTTCATGGGTCCATGTCATCGTCAACACGCCTACTTTCCACGTCACATCATGCACCAATTGGTATGTGTACCGGCCCGCCAAGCGCCATTCCGCATCGCCCAGCTTGTGAAGTGCCAGAAAATCGGCTTCCAGCGTGGCGCGCTCGCCATCGAATTCCGTCACGGTGTGATTGGTGACCAGATGCAGGGTGGCATCAAAGCCTTGTAGAAACCCGGCCCATTGGGCCACCACATCATCTGCCGACTGCACCGCCGCACCACCGCCCCATAAACTAGAATAGTCCAGAGTGACTTTGTCTGCGAAGGCGGCGCGCACGCGGTCCCATTGATGGCGATCCGCGCCAGCCGCGATGGAAGTGACAGTGTCGATCATGGCGATACGATCCGCGGCGCTGGGGATATCGGCCTGCGCCATGGTCGCAGCGGCCGCCGTCGCGGCCAGGAAAGGTATGGATTTCATCTGAGGTGTCCTTTTCAGAAAGTATGACGGCGGATCCTGGACCCGGACCGTCGCGCAAGGCATCAGCCCGTGGTGTCCATGTGGAAATGCGCGGCCATGGCATCTGCAGCGCGGCTGACATCGTCCGGGTTGTCATAGAAGTCGAATTGGGTGACGTTCTCTAGCCGCTGCAAGGTCGCGTCGCCTGCAAATCCATCCAAGAATTTCTTTACACCGGTGGGGATTGCGGCGGCTTCGGAATGTACAATGGCCAGCGGTTTATCCAGCCGGTTCGCGTGGTCCACCGGGTGATAGGTCAACCAGCCTTCCCAGCCTGCGTTGTTCCATTTGTTGTCGTATTCTGGGATCGCGCCGCGATCTGCTTCATAGTAGTAGCCTCCGATCGGCATCAGAACGCCTTCCGATCCGATCGGGCCGGCTGCCGGGATAGTCTGGCCGCCCGACGCTTCTGCGGCGCGCGACACCGAGATAAGGCCTTGGACGCCGTCCATGCCACCATAGACGTCTTCGACAAGCGCTTCGTCCTGCAGCCAGGGTGCGACGAGGCCGATACGCTGAACCCGGTCGTTGCCGGCGACGGCATCCACCATTTAGCCTGCACTTGCGCAGATCCCGAGCCCGTTGAGCTGGCCAGCATCTACCTGTGGTAGGGTGGCTACATAGCTGAACGCGGCACGAATATCACTGGTCTTGGCGGCGGGGACTTCTGTGTATCGAGTGCCGTTTGGCAGGTCGCCGGATTTACCCCAGCCGCGAAAATCAAAGGTGAAGGCTGCAAATCCGCGTTCAGCCATTTGCTTCGCGTATGCGCGCGGCATCTGTTCTTCTACACTGGTCCAAGCTCCCGTGACCACAACGGTTGGAAGCGGCGCCCCGTCATGGTCCTCGGGCAAGTACAGGGTGCCGGACAGCACGGCACCCGCGTTTTCGAACACATGCGTGCTGGTTTGAACCTCTGCCAAGGCCGTTGTGGCCACAAGCGCAGCGGCCGTGCTCAGTGTGATTGTTTTCATGTCGTCCTCCATCTGGATTGATGTGTTGATGAAGGAAAGATGGCCGCTGAAGCTCGCCTTGAGAGGCGCGATTCTTGCTTTGAGCTATGCGATTCTGATCATTTGCGTGAATTTGCCGGCGCTACACCGACCTGACGTTTGAAATGCTGACCAAATCGGCTGAGGTCGCCGTACCCGACACGATAGGCAATTTCGGCGACTGTCAGTTGCGTTTTCTGGAGCAGCAATTGGGCCAAGTTGATCCGTTCATAGATCACGTACTGCAAGGGAGACTTACCGGTCGCAGCCTTGAACGCTCTTGAAAATTGCGGCGCGCTCATCGCGGCCAGCTTTGCCATATCCTCGAGCGATAGACTGTCGGCCAAATGATCGTGAATGTAGTCCATGACCCGTCGCAAACGCCGGTCACCAATATCCTGCACTTCTGGCCGGGCCGGCAGAGCCACCTGAACCATCTGTGCCGCCATCGCCCGGTGCATCGTTTCTCGATACAGAGGCCCGCCCGATGCGATGCCCTGACTATTGAGGCACAAGCTAAGCAAAACCGGATCCAGCGATCCGACGATCGGTTCGAACTCTGTGGTTTCAGCACATGCCGCGCGCAGCAAGGGGTCCGGAATGCTCAATGTCACAAGGGTCAAAGCCTTGTCAAAGTCGCAATGACCCTCTGCCCCTGCTGGCATGATCCAACCTTGATGCTTGCCATGCGGGATATTCGCATGCCGAGATCCGCCAGTCGCAAGTCGATGGCCGAGCTGGTCCGTCAAGAACACGCCAATCGTTGCGTGGGGCATTACAAACGGGCCACCGCTCGCGGGCAAAGTTGCCACCGATGTCACGACGTTTGCCATACAGGAAATGTAAGACAGGTTTGCTTGGCCGCAATGCCTAGCTGCCGAGACCTGCCTCTGCGGCGATCTGCTTGCGGGATTTACGGGCCCGTTCGGTCTCCGATTTCAGCTGACCGCAGGCTGCCATGATATCCTCGCCCCTTGGCGTACGGATGGGCGACGCATAGCCGGCCTTATAGATGATATCCGCAAACGCGCGAATGCGGTTGTTTGATGATCGCTTGTATGGGGCTCCTGGCCACTCGTTGAACGGGATCAGGTTGATTTTTGCAGGAATCTGATGCCGCTTGATGTGGTCGATCAACCGACGCGCATCGGCATCCGTGTCATTGACACCATCCAACATTACATATTCAAACGTGATGCGTTCCGAGTTGGATACTTTCGGATAGCTCGCAAGCGAGGCCAGCAACTCTTCGATGTTCCAACGTTTGTTGATTGGAACAAGCCGGTCGCGCACGTCATCGGTTGTGGCATGAAACGATATGGCCAACTGACACCCGATTTCTTCGGCTGTGCGCGCAATTTCCGGCACCACGCCGCTGGTTGACAGCGTGATCCGGCGTCGCGACAACGAAATGCCTTCTGGGTCCATGGCAATTTTCATGGCGTCCCGGACATTATCGAAATTGTACAACGGTTCGCCCATACCCATCAGCACGATGTTGGACAAAAGCCTTGTTTCATCTTTCGGAGCGCCGATTTCAGGCCATTCGCCCAAGTCGTCACGCGCCATCATGACCTGACCTATGATCTCTCCGGCGGTCAGGTTGCGCACCAGTTTCTGTGTCCCGGTATGGCAAAAAGAACAGGTCAGCGTACATCCGACCTGAGAGGATACACACAGAGTGCCGCGGTCGTCTTCAGGAATGTAGACAACCTCGACCTCGTGGCCTCCTGCGATCCGGACCAGATATTTGCGTGTGCCGTCTTCGGATACTTGCTTTGACACCACGTCTGGAATTTCGATGATAAACTTCTCGGCAAGTTGGGCACGATAGGTCTTTGCAAGGTTCGTCATGTCGGCAAAGTCACGAACGCCCCATTGGTAAATCCATTGCCATATTTGGCCGACACGCATTTTGGCCTGCTTTTCGGGCGTCCCGTTGGCAATGAGCACGTCGCGCAATGCGGCGCGGGTCAGTCCGACAAGGTTGATGGGTCCCTCCGGCAACTTGCGAGGGATCGTCATAACATCCTGCGTGATCGGCGCTGTGGCGGACATGTTGTGTCTCATCATTAAGGTGGATGCGCCCTCATATAGGAATTCACTCAAAGATCAAAAGACTTCCGCGCAATTGCGCCAGATCGGCCTGTGCCGTCAGAACGCCCGTTCAATCGAAGTTTGCCAAAGGCCAAAACACAGATCTGGCCGCCCGCCATTCTGTTTTTGGCGGTCCGTGCCAAGCGTTTGGCGCAATGGCCCAAGACGGAAAGTCGTACGGTCCTTAGATAAATCGTGTCACCGGAACAGATTGCATCGGTCGAGAGCGTTGGGGCCCAATGAGATCGGGCACCGACCGTCTCTTTCCGAAACGCGCCAGCCATACTCGCACGATGGAAGTTCAAAGGATCAATTTGGCCAGCCGATCCAAGATTTGGCAACGTGCCCCAGCATTTGCCAGATCTGGACCACCACTCACAAAAAGACTGGATCGGTACCACTTGGAAAGCTCCGCGATAGCGGGGCTTTCCTTGTTTACAAGGTGGCCTTAATTGCTGGTGCAGCGCTTTTCGGCGTCTTCTATGGCGGCAGTAAAGCCAAGAAGTGAAAACGTATCCTTGGTCGTTGTCCCGCGTGCGGACCGGGCAGTCAGCACAGCCTGACGACCGCGTTTCATGGCGGTCACGATCTTGGTATCTTCGGCCGCGCTTGCCGGCCACGCCCATTCGCGCTCGTCCCACGCGGTGCCATTGTCATCTTCGGCAATCGTCATCAGTTCAAATTCGGTTCCGTCCACGTTCAGGTTTACCGTGGACCCTGGGGCAAACGGGTAACCGCCCGTGAATGTGACTTGGCCCTGCACATCCGCGCTGGGTCGATAAAACACGAACATGCGAATTTCGCCGCGACGCGCGGCAACAATGCGGCCGTCGCGCGTATTCACTACCTCCTTTGGCGCTGAAACGCCCCAGCATTCTGTTGGGTCATCCTCAACAAACACGCTCCAATCGGTCATTGCGGCAACGCGGTTGGTGCTTTGTTCCTGTGCTACGGCGGATGTCAGCGCAATCCCGCTCAGGCAAATGCCCGCGGCAAAACGGGCAAACGTCGATCCCATGTGTCCAGCCTCCAGACTGTCCTTAACCTCAATTTCCGCGCGGTAATTGCAGTCTTTACAACTGTCTCCGGGTATTTGGCCCGCGCTTGTCGATATCAGCACTTTAACGTAACTAACGCGACGTGCGAAAGTCTGATTGGCAACAATTCGCCAAGATGTGAGGCTGAAAATGACGCAACCCATACCGCTTGTCGAGGTTTGGCGGGGAGACCTGCTGGAAAGCAGCCACTTTGGCCATGTCGCTGTCGCTGATGCAGGTGGAAACATCGTCTGGTCATTGGGTGATGCAGACAAAGTCATCTTTCCTCGAAGCGCTTGCAAAATGGTTCAGGCTTTGCCGCTGATCACGTCGGGCGCGGCTGCCAAGTATGGTCTGAATTCCGAACATCTGGCCTTGGCGTGTGCATCGCATAACGGGGCTGCAATTCACACGTCGCGGGTCAATGCTTGGATGGCTGATCTTGACTTGTCCGACGCTGATCTGCGCTGCGGGCCCCAAGATCCGGCCGACAAGACTGCGCACGAAGGCTTGATCCTAGCAAGGACCACGCCCTGTCAGGTGCACAACAATTGCTCTGGCAAACATGCGGGCTTTCTCACACTAAGCCAGCATCTCGCCGGTGGGCCCGAGTACCTGGAAATTGATCATCCTGTGCAGTCCTCGGTGCGCGCGGCTTTCGAAGAAGCCACGCAAGAGGATAGTCCGACTTGGGCTATCGATGGCTGTTCGGCGCCCAACTTTGCGACCACGTTGTCAGGATTGGCGCGGGCCATGGCATGGTTTGCATCCGCTGGAACCCGGCAGGATCGTGCCAGTACAGCCGCCGGATCGCTGGTTCAAGCGATGACCGCTCATCCCGAGCTTGTGGCCGGCGAGGGGCGCGCTTGTACTGCGTTAATGCGCGCGATGGACGGCCGGGTTGCGATCAAGACCGGGGCCGAAGGCGTGTTCATCGCGATTGTGCCGGAACGCCAACTTGGTATCGCGTTGAAAGTGACCGATGGTGCGACGCGCGCCAGCGAGTGTGCCATCGCGGCCGTTCTTGCCTCGCTTGGAGTGCTCGATCCAAAACATCCGGCTGCATCACAATTTTTGAATGCACCCATCCGCAACCGCCGGGATATTGTCACCGGCACATTGCGTGCGACCAAACATTTGCGCGTTTCGCTAGCCGAGTGACTTTGCCAAAAAGTCGAACACAAAACGAATGCGTTTGCTCGTGTATAGCTCTTGGTGTGCAATCAACCATGTTTCGATTGGAAAGCCCGGCACGCCGGGGAGAACCGGTCGCAAGCCCGGAACCAGTGCGGCCATTTCGGTGGACAAAACGCTGATGCCCAAGCCTTGTTGGACCATGTTCATTATCACCGTGCCGCTGTTTGCGCTGGCGCCGATATGACGCTCGTTCAAGTCTAGCCCGCGTTTTGACAATTCTCTCAGAAACATAACGACGGGACGAAATGCAATGAACGACCTGTCTGGTACGTCGTCAATCGTGGTGATTGGGCCAAACTGGCGTTCGAATGCGTCCGAGGCGTAACAGCGCGCCCAGCTGTCCTTCATGCGCCTTGCAACCAACTCCGGTTCGGTGGGGCGTACGTTTCGAATGGCTATGTCGGCTTCCCTGCGCCGTAAATCCTGAATGTCGTTGGATGATACAACGGTTGGAATGATCGATGGCGCCTTGTCTCGCAGTTCTGCAAGTATCGCTGGCAGAAAATAGGCGGATGCCACGTCGCCAGCGGTGATCGTCACTGGCCCGGCCATTTCCTCGGATTGTCCCGCTGCGCGAAGCGACGCATTTCCCGCAGCATCCCCCATCACCCGAACATATGCCAGTAGTTCGGCGCCGGCTGTGGTCAGCAACAAGCTGCGACCGGATCGATTGAACAACAGAACATCCAACTCGGCTTCCAGCGCCGCCACTTGCCTGCCGATGGTGGGTTGCGTCAACCCTAAGGCGCGAGCCGCTGCAGAAAACGAGCCCTCTTCTGCCACGGCCAAAAAGGCCCGTGCGTTGTTCCAGTCGAAAGCGAGGGTACGCCAATCCATGCATTTATGTATAAGCAAAGTACGAATTTGAGCAATCGCATATGCAATGCGCATGGGATATCTGCCCTTCATCAGCCATGCACGCAGAATAGATGAGGTTCAAGATGGCCACTGCAGATGCCTTTTGGGATAAAGTTGCGCCCAGTTATGCGAAACGACCTGTTGCCAATCCAACCGCTTACGAACAAACGCTTGCTCGCACGCGGTCGTATCTGAACACCGATATGACTGTGGTCGAACTGGGGTGCGGCACCGGCACGACTGCGCTCAAACTGGCAGATGCGGCCAGTCACATTCATGGAACTGACGTTTCTCGTCGCATGGTCGGCCTTGCCCACGACAAAGCCAATGTTGGCAAAGCCGACAACCTGTCTTTTGCTCAGGCGGATGTCGCGCAGACAAAGGATGCAGCGTGGCGGTACGACGCTGTGCTGGCATTCAATTTGCTGCATCTTGTTCCGGATCTGGACTGCGCGCTGCGGGACATTCACGCGCTGCTGACCAGCGGTGGTGTGTTTGTCAGCAAAACCCCATGTGTGGGTGATATGAATGCAGCCCTGAAACTGGTTTTGCCTGTTCTGAAATGGGTTGGCCGTGCGCCAGAGGTCAATATCTTTGGAGCGCAGGCTTTGGAACACGCGGTAGAGACAGCTGGTTTTGAGATTCTGGAGTCGCGCACCTTTCACAACGCGCCTCATAACCGCTTTGTGGTCGCGCGCCGGTTGGGCTGATCAGGGTCTTTGCATCTTTGCGCGGCGCAGCCGTTGTCCACGTTGGCGCACAACCTCGTGATAGACTATATCGAAGCCCATGGCAGCGAAGGCCGGTTGCGCTTGCAGGCTGGCATGGGTCGACATTGGGCCATCGCTTGCTGAAATGGCGCATTCCATCAACTTGCGAAACACCCCCTTTTTCTGAGCGGTTGGCACGAGATAGGCGAAGTCGACATACCCGTCCTTGCGGACCGAAACGAAGCCGACCGGCCCACGACTTCCCCGCGCCACCCAAACGGTTTGTCCAGCCAACCGCTTGGCAAACCGAACCGGATTGTTCGGGCGCGGTGCCCAGGCGTGCCGTTCTGGCATGGTATACCGGGTTGCCCCTTGCCGAACGGCCAAAAACAGAATGTTGGCCAAGACCGGAGCGTCGCGCCGCGCTCCGCGTGTGATCAATGTCATATCGCTACGAAGTCGGTTTGGGCGTAGCCCTGCAAGTACAGCAGTGCTGTCAGATCCCCATGGTTGATCCGCACATTGCATTGTGCGGCCACAGCTGGCTTTGCATGCAGGGCCACGCCGGTTCCCGCCCGCCCCAGCATGCCAAGATCATTTGCACCGTCGCCAACGGCCAAAACGTCATCCGCCGTCAGTCCAAGGCGTGTAGTGATCTGATCCAACGCGGTGATTTTCGCGTCTCGTCCCAAAATGGGGCGCGCGACATCTCCGGAAAGCTTGCCATCGGTTTCTAAAAGCGTGTTTGCCCGGTTTTCGTCAAACCCCAATTCGGTTGCCACCCGTGCAGTGAAAGCCGTAAAGCCGCCCGACACCAGCGCTGCGTATGCGCCATGTGCTTTCATGGTCGCAACCAAAGTCGCGCCTCCTTCGGCCATTTCAATCCGCTCGCGCAGTACCTTTTCGATGATCGCCGTATCCTGACCGGCAAGAAGCGCCACGCGTTCCGTCAAGGCACCTTCGAAGTCAAGCTCGCCATTCATAGCGCGCGATGTGATCGCCTTGACCCGATCGCCAACGCCGGCTTCGTCAGCCAACTCGTCAATACACTCCTGCTGGATCATCGTGCTGTCCATATCGGCCAGCAGCACCTTTTTGCGGCGGCCATCGCGGGATTGCACCACAAGGTCTATGCCCAAGGGCTGAAGATCGGCCCACACATCCCAAAGATTGTTCGGCAGCATGTCGAATGCAAACTCCGCCGCCTCATCCGGCGCCAGCCAAATCGCATCACCGCCGCCCCAAGCATTACGCAAAGACTCGATCAGGGCGGGATCGAGTTGAGGCGATCTGGGCGATGTCAAAAGTGTGGCGACAAGCATGGGCGTGTTTCCGATAGTGGCAGGGATAGGCTGAATTCTGTCGAGCATTTGCGCTATAGCGGTGAATTTCCGGTTGTGCCACCGGCAAGCGGCCCGTATTTCGGTCAACGGGACACCCCTCCCCAACGAGGGGCGCTTATCTGGAAGGGTAGCAGTGATGGCTATTGAAACCCCGGCGACGCGGCCGGCAAACCCGCGTTTTTCGTCTGGCCCGTGTGCCAAACCCCCCGTTTTCGACCTTGAGAATCTGTCTGACGCCGCTCTGGGCCGGTCACACCGGGCTGCCATTGGCAAGGAAAAGCTCAAAGCTGCGATCGAAGAAACGCGCGCGATTTTGGCCGTTCCTGCCGACTACAAGATCGGCATTGTGCCCGCATCCGATACCGGCGCATACGAAATGGCGATGTGGAACCTGCTGGGCGAACGTCCGGTGGAAATGCTGGCATGGGAAAGCTTTGGCGCGGGCTGGGTCACCGACGCTATCAAGCAACTGAAGATCGAAGCCGAGGTCAAAACTGCCGCTTATGGCGAAATCGTAGACCTGGCTACAGTCGATTTTGACAAGGACGTATGCTTCACGTGGAACGGCACCACATCCGGCGTGCGCGTGGCTGATGGCGCAGTCATCCCGGCCGATCGCGCCGGGTTGACATTGTGCGATGCCACATCTGCCGCGTTCGCCCAGAATCTGCCGTGGGACAAATTGGATGTCACCACGTTTTCCTGGCAAAAAGTGCTGGGTGGTGAGGCGGCGCATGGCATGCTCATCCTGAGCCCGCGTGCGGTCGAACGACTTGAAACACATACACCGCCATGGCCGCTGCCAAAAATCTTCCGTCTGACAAAAGGCGGCAAGCTGATCGACGGCGTGTTCAAGGGTGAAACGATCAATACGCCGTCAATGCTGGCGGTCGAGGACTACCTGCAATGCTTGGCCTGGGCGCGGTCTGTTGGCGGCCTGGACGGGTTGATCATGCGCGCTGACGCCAATGCCTCCGCCATAGCAAATTTTGTGGGGATCCATGACTGGATCGACTTTCTTGCAGTTGATCCCGCAACGCGGTCCAACACCTCTGTCTGCCTGAAGTTCACCGACCCCCGGATCGCAGACGGCGCTGCCTTTGCCAAGGCCGTTGCCAAACGTCTTGCGGACCAGAATGTGGCTTTGGATATCGGTGCTTATCGCGACGCGCCGCCGGGCTTGCGCATCTGGTGCGGCGGAACTGTCGAAAGTTCCGATATCGAGGCAATGCTGCCATGGCTGGCCTGGGCGTTCGAAGCCGAGATCGTCGCGCAAACAGAAACTGCCTAGCGCGTCCTGTCCCGGGCTTGACCCGGGACCTCCGTACATGAGGCCCCGGGTCAAGCCCGGGGCGCGTTTTCAATAAATCAAAGGACCACTTCAATGGCCCCCAAAGTACTCGTCTCTGACAAGCTCAGTGAAACCGCCGTCCAGATTTTTCGCGATCGCGGCATCGATGTGGATTTCTTGCCTGACGTGGGCAAGGACAAAGACAAACTGGCCGAGATCATCGGACAGTATGACGGCCTGGCCATCCGGTCGGCGACCAAGGTCACGCCAACGATCCTGAACGCTGCAGACAACCTGAAAGTTGTTGGCCGCGCAGGCATCGGGACTGACAATGTCGACAAGGAAGCCGCATCGAAAAAGGGTGTGATCGTGATGAACACGCCCTTCGGCAACATGATCACCACGGCCGAACACGCCATCGCAATGATGTTCGCCGTTGCCCGGCAGATCCCCGAAGCGTCGACATCAACGCATGCCGGAAAATGGGAAAAGTCAAAATTCATGGGGGTTGAACTGACCGGCAAAACCCTGGGCGTGATCGGCGCTGGCAACATCGGTGGCATCGTATGCGACCGCGCGCGCGCACTGAGAATGAAGGTGCTGGCCTATGACCCGTATCTTGGCGACGAAAAGGCTGCGCAAATGCAGGTGGAAAAGGTCGAGTTGGATGATCTGCTCGCAAGAGCCGATTTCATCACTTTGCACGTGCCTTTGACCGATCAGACAAAGAACATCCTGAGCCGTGAGAACTTGGAGAAGACCAAGAAGGGTGTGCGTATCGTCAATTGCGCCCGCGGCGGATTGGTGGACGAAGAAGCATTGGCTGAACTTTTGCAATCAGGTCATGTTGCCGGAGCGGCCTTTGATGTATTCAAAGAAGAACCCGCCAAGGAAAACCCACTGTTCAATTTGCCCAATGTCGTCTGCACCCCGCATTTGGGTGCCGCCACAACCGAAGCGCAGGAAAACGTGGCCCTTCAGGTGGCAGAGCAGATGTCGAACTATCTGCTGACAGGTGCGGTTGAAAACGCGCTGAACATGCCGTCGGTTACGGCGGAAGAAGCACGTGTCATGGGGCCGTGGATCAAGCTTGCAGATCACCTGGGCAGTTTCATCGGCCAAATGACGGACGAGCCAATTCAGGCCATCAACATCCTCTATGATGGTGTCGTGGCTGGCATGAATCTGGAGGCGCTGAATTGCTCGGTCGTCGCGGGAATCATGAAAAAGGTGAACCCGGATGTGAACATGGTGTCAGCCCCCGTGGTTGCAAAAGAACGCGGTATTCAGATTTCGACCACCAACCAGGACAAGTCAGGTGCGTTTGAAGGCTACATCAAAGTCACCGTCGTCACGGCGAAACGCGAACGCTCTGTTGGTGGGACCGTATTCAGCGATGGCAAGCCGCGCTTCATCCAGATCAAGGGCATCAATATTGATGCCGAGATCGGCGCGCACATGCTCTACACCACCAACGAAGATGTGCCCGGCATTATCGGTACGCTGGGCCAGACCATGGGCGACAATGGCGTGAACATCGCGAACTTTACGCTTGGTCGCGCCGAAGCTGGCGGTGAGGCGATTGCGTTGCTTTACGTGGATGAACCCGTTCCGGCAGAAGCCCGGGCCAAACTCGCGGAAACCGGACTTTTTACGCAAATCAAACCACTGGCGTTTGACGTGGTCTGACACCTCTAGGACGGGGCCGGCGCTGTTAAAACGCCGATCTGTGCCGAACGCCAAACCGCCGCGTCACCGCGGCGGTTTTTCGTTTGGGGCGACCGATGCAGGTGGCCTTGGCGCACTTATCCGACCGTGTTGCCATGCCTCCAGATGGACGGCAAGGAGGCCCACACCTGTTGAGCGATTGCTTAGACTGACGTAAGTGCATGGGATGTTACGTTCCTTGATCAATCTCTCTGGATTTTAGCAGATCGCATGATTGCATACGTCA
>CAWUIW010000079.1:0-12430 GCA_963922515.1 uncultured Rhodobacterales bacterium
ATGACGTGCGCATCCGGGTGGGTCACTGGTTGCCTCAAACATCGAACGGCACAGTGCTGCTGTTCCCGGGGCGGACCGAGTTCATAGAAAAATACAGCGAAACCGCGGGCGCCTTGGCTGCGCGCGGATACGCGACACTGGCAATTGACTGGCGTGGTCAGGGCCTTGCCGACCGATTGCACGAAAACCGCGAGCTCGGACATATCGGTCATTTTCCGGACTACCAAAAAGACGTCGCTGCCGCCTTGCGGATCGCGCGTGCGCTGGAATTGCCGCGACCCTGGCATTTGTTGGCGCATTCGATGGGCGGCGCGATCGGGCTGCGCGCAGCGATCGAGGGTTTGCCTGTTCAAAGCTGTGCCTATTCGGGACCGATGTGGGGCATCTACATGTCGCCGATCATGCGTCCCATTGGCTGGGCCATCGCGTGCGCGGGTCCCGCGATTGGATTGGGGGCAATGTTGCCGCCCAGCACCAAGTCCACGACATATGTGTTGGCCGAACCGTTTGAGGGCAACACGCTGACGACCGACCCGGCGATGTACAAAATGATGCAGGACCAGGCCAAGGCGCATCCGGAACTGGTCATCGGCGGCCCAAGCCTAATCTGGCTGCGCGAGGCGTTGACCGAGTGCAAGCACCTGGTCGAACGGCCCTCTCCGGATATGCCGTGCCTTTGTTTCCTGGGAGGCGACGAAGCCATCGTTGACACGCAGCGGGTGCACGAACGCATGGAAAGCTGGCCGCGCGGCCAGCTTGATGTCATCGACGGTGCACGCCACGAAGTGTTGATGGAAGCCCCCGCCATCCGGAACCACGTGATGGATCGGTTGGCAGCGTTTTACTCCGGCGCGCGAGATCTTTCGCGTTCAGCCTGACGGGTTTTGTGGCGTAACTGGAGCGATGCGCTATCCTCGCACGCATGAACGCAAACCCGGTCCTCTCGTTTACTGAACGCGGCATCTATTGCGCAGCAGGCGATTTCTTTATCGATCCGTGGCGTCCGGTTGACCGTGCATTGATCACTCACGGCCATGCCGACCATGCGCGACCGGGCCACACGCGGTACATGTGCACGGACGCCGCTGCGCCGGTGATCCGCCATCGGTTGGGCAACATTGAGCTGAACACGGTTTCCTTCGGGGACGTGCGCCGCATCGGCGACGCGCTGGTGTCGTTTCATCCCGCAGGGCATGTGCCGGGGTCTGCACAGATCAGGGTCGAAGTGCGGGGCGAGGTTTGGGTGGCTTCCGGAGACTACAAAACAGCTCCGGATGGGCTGTCCGAAGCTTTTGAACCGGTGCGATGCCATAGTTTCATAACCGAAAGCACGTTTGGTTTGCCAGTGTTCCACTGGCGGTCGCAAGCAGAGGTTGCGGCGGATATCGATGCGTGGTGGGCTGCCTGCGCCGCCGAGGGCAAAACACCGATCCTTGGGGCGTATTCGTTGGGAAAAGCGCAGCGACTTCTGGCCATGTTGAACCCAGACCGTGGGCCGATCCTGACCCATGGAGCGGTCGAAGGCACAACCGGCGTGTTGCGCCAGCAGGGTTATGAACTGCCGCCCACATTTCAGGTGACCCCGGATTTCAAACCCAAAGATCACAGTGGCGCCATCGTGGTTGCCCCGCCATCGGCGCTTGGTTCGGCATGGTCCCGGCGTTTTGGCGCTGTGTCTGGTGGTTTTGCTAGCGGCTGGATGCAATTGCGCGGCGTACGCCGACGGCGAGCTGCTGACCGAGGGTTCGTCATTTCAGACCACGCGGATTGGCCCGGACTTTTGGATGCGATTTCATCCACAGGGGCCGAAAACATATATGTGACACATGGTTACACAGAGGTTTTTACACGATGGCTGAATGAGCAAGGGTACAATGCGGCGGTCGTGCCCACCGAATTCGAAGGTGAGACTTTGGAAGCGGACCCGTCGTGATGCGTGCGTTTGCCAAGCTGTTCACCGAGATCGACCAAAGCACGAAGACTACCGTGAAAACGGCTGCATTGGCTGAGTATTTGAAGACTTCTCCACAAGAGGATAAATTGTGGACAATTGCGCTCTTCTCGGGGCGCCGCCCACGGCGGGCGGTGACGACAACAAAGCTTCGGGAATGGGCTGCAGAACGTGCTGGTTATCCGCTTTGGTTGTTCGAAGAATGTTACCCGATTGTAGGTGATCTTGCGGAAACGATAGCGCTGTTTCTGCCTGCGCCCTCTCAAGAAAGTGACTTTGGTTTATCGTATTGGGTCAAGTACTTACGCAATCTTTCCCATGCAAATGATGAAGAGCGAAGGGCCGCTGTTCTCGCCGCTTGGGATCAACTGGATCCCACCCAGCGGTTTCTGTTCAACAAGCTGATCACGGGAGGTTTTCGGATTGGCGTGAGCCAAAAGCTGATGACGCGTGCCCTTGCGCAAGCGACCGGCAAGGACGAAGCCGAACTGGCGCATCGACTGATGGGAAACTGGAGCCCCGACAACATCACGTTTCACGAGCTCATCGAAGCGGAACTGAAAGGCGCGGACGCGTCGCGGCCATATCCGTTTTATCTGGCCTATGCTCTGGACAGTGCGCCAGACGAGCTTGGCCGCCCGACCGACTGGCGCGCAGAATGGAAGTGGGACGGCATTCGCGGACAGTTGATCTTGCGGGACGGGCAACACTTTGTCTGGTCCCGCGGCGAAGAGCTAATGACAGACCGGTTTCCGGAACTGGCCCGCGCCGTTGATTTTCTGCCTCAAGGCATGGTTCTGGATGGTGAGCTTTTGGCGTGGGACGGTGCCGCGCCCCTGTCTTTCAACGCATTGCAAAAGCGGATCGGCCGCAAAACGGTGCCCAAGTCACTGCTACGCGACGCCCCCGTGATCCTTTATGCCTATGATCTACTCGAGAATGAGGGCGAAGACTTGCGCGCGCGCCCGTTTGCAGAGCGGCGTGACATCCTGTCTGGCGTTTTGTCCGCACTGCCGGACGATGCGCCTGTACGGTTGTCTCCACAGATCGCGTTTTCAAACTGGTCAGACCTCGTCCAGATCCGTGCAACCGCCCGCGAGGCGCACGCCGAAGGGTTGATGCTCAAACGGGCGGGGTCGCCCTATCTGTCCGGTCGAAAAAAGGGGGATTGGTGGAAGTGGAAGCTCGACCCGCTCACGATCGATGCCGTGATGATATATGCGCAGTCTGGGCACGGACGCCGCGCGAACCTGTTTACCGATTTCACGTTTGCTGTGTGGAACGGCAACGAGCTTGTGCCCTTCACCAAAGCCTATTCCGGGCTGAGTGACGCAGAGTTTCAGGAAATCACCGGGTGGGTTCGGAAAAACACCCTGCAGCGCTTTGGTCCCGTGCGCCAAGTGACGGCCCATCACGTGTTTGAAATCGCGTTCGAGGGCATCCATGCGAGCCCGCGTCACAAATCGGGTGTCGCACTTCGCTTCCCGCGGATGGCGCGCTGGCGCAAGGACAAACCGGCGGACGAAGCCAACACGCTAGCGGACCTGAACGCGATGTTGGACCAATACGGCTAACGTCGACACAAAAACCCGTGCACCGGCGCTTGAGCCCCCCGCATGTGCAGCATAAGTCATCAGAAGCAAAAAACTGTGAGGCCCCCATGTTGAAACTTCCCTTCCCGGTTCGCGATGCCAATGCCAGCGCGGGGTCTGGCGACCTTGGTGGGTTGCCGGAATGGGACCTGACTGACCTGTACACCAGCGAAGATGCGCCCGAACTCGCCGATGATCTGACCTGGCTGGAACAGGAATGCGCAGCCTTTGCCAAGGATTACGAAGGTCAGCTGGCCACGCTGGACGCGGCCGCGTTTTTCGCATGCGTTCTGCGAAACGAAAAGATCAATCAGGTCGCCGGACGGATCATGTCGTTTGCCGGGTTGCGGTACTACCAGCTGACAACTGATGCTGGCCGCGCCAAGTTCATGTCTGATTGCCAAGAGAAAGTGACGAATTTCACCACTCCACTGGTGTTTTTCACGCTCGAGCTCAACCGCTTGGAAGACGATCATCTGGACGGTTTGTTTGCAGCCAATACGGATCTCGCCCGGTACAAACCGGTGTTTGACCGTATCCGGGCCATGAAACCACATCAGCTGAGCGATGAGTTGGAGAAATTCCTGCATGATCTGGGCGTCGTCGGTGACGCTTGGGAGCGCTTGTTTGATGAAACGATCGCCGGTCTGACATTCGATGTGGGCGGAGAGACCCGCAACATCGAGGGAACACTGAACCTTTTGACCGAACAGAAGCGCGCGACACGCGAAGCTGCGGCCCGCGAACTGGCCCGCGTGTTTGGCGATAACATCAAAACCTTTGCGCGAGTGCACAACACGCAAGCCAAAGAAAAGGAAATCATCGACCGGTGGCGCAACATGCCCACACCGCAAACAGGGCGGCACCTTTCAAACCAGGTGGAGCCCGAAGTGGTGGAGGCCTTGCGCAGTGCCGTTGTCGCGGCGTACCCCAAGCTGAGCCATCGCTACTACGAATTGAAGCGCCAGTGGTTAGGGCTGGACAAAATGCAGGTCTGGGACCGGAACGCACCGCTGCCAATGGAAGACACGCGCACAGTCAGCTGGGGCGAAGCCGAAGACATGGTTATGTCGGCGTACAACGCCTTTGACACGCGCATGGCAGACATCGCGGCCCCGTTTTTCAGCAAGGGTTGGATTGATGCCGGTGTTAAACCCGGCAAGGCGCCCGGTGCCTTTGCCCATCCAACAGTCACGAATGTGCACCCGTATGTCATGCTCAACTACCTTGGAAAACCACGGGACGTGATGACGCTGGCGCACGAACTGGGACATGGCGTGCATCAGGTGTTGGCCGCGGAACAAGGCGAAATGCTAAGCTCGACGCCTTTGACCCTTGCGGAAACTGCCAGTGTGTTTGGGGAAATGCTCACATTCCGCAAGATGCTGGACGCGGCCACAACGCAGGAACAGCGCAAAGTGCTTTTGGCCGGCAAGGTCGAGGACATGATCAACACGGTCGTCCGACAAATCGCGTTTTACGACTTTGAATGCAAACTGCATGACGCCCGTCGGGGCGGGGAACTGACCCCGGAAGATATCAATGCCATCTGGATGAGCGTGCAAGGCGAAAGCCTGGGCCCAGCATTCGAGTTCATGGACGGATATGAAACCTTCTGGGCATATATCCCGCACTTCGTGCATTCACCGTTTTATGTCTACGCCTATGCTTTTGGCGACGGGTTGGTGAATGCGCTGTACTCGGTCTATGCCCAAGGCGCCGCCGGCTTCGAAGACAAGTATTTCGACATGCTGAAAGCAGGCGGATCCAAGCACCACAAAGAGCTGTTGGCCCCCTTCGGCTTGGATGCGTCGGACCCGACCTTTTGGGACAAGGGCCTGTCCATGATTTCCGGCTTTATCGATGAGCTGGAAGCGATGGAAGCCTAGACAAAGTCATCCTTGATGCTTGTGAAGCGTTTGATGATCTGGTGAATGCCATCCGAACCGCCGGCAAGGATCAAGGCTGTGATCGATACGTCGACCGCCATGAACAGCTTCTGCTGAATGCTCGATACCGTGGTTGTGTCGATCGACACGACCTCGGACAGGGTCGTCACTCCGACCAGAGAAATGGCCGCGCCCAGAACGGTTGCTGCCGTGGCGGCCGATGCCGCCTTTTCAATGGTCAGGTTTTCCCGGGTTTCCAGCGTTTCGGTTTCCGCGGCCATTTTGTTTTTCTTGGCTTCGAACAGCAACTGTCTTATGCGCGCGACTTCCGAAACCTTTTGTTCACTAAACCGGTTGGCTTCGTCTCCGGTCAGAGTCGGCATGGTCCGGGCCAGCTCTTGGTCCAAAGCGGCGGAAATGATCGAAACCTCGCGCTGCGCCACCCGGAGCGTGCGCGACACTTCGAGTTCCTTCTTGCCATATGCGTTGTTCAAATAGACTTCCACGGCGCGCTCGATCAGCAAGGCGAGGAAGGCCAATGTGAGCAAGTGCTGCCCAAGGATCGTCAATATAGCTTCGTTCAGCGGCAGACTGACGCCGCCATTGAAGCCGACAATCAATGCCGCGATCACAAGCAATCCAATGGCAACAACTGGTGCGATTTTCATATATCCCTCCCGAATGCCAAGTTCCCATGACATGATCAGACGATAACAGGCGCAGCCAGAACCGGCGAGTACGGTATTCCCGCCCTAAAGCGACACGGCATTTGCATAGGCCAAATCGATCATCCGTTGCGTGCCGCGCGAAAACTCCAGCGGGCAGGGATAGCCTGTGCCGGTGAGCGCGGACTGGCAAAACGCCTCGACCTGCAACTTGTAGTGGTCAGCCGCAGGAAAACGCGTGATGTTCACCGCAAGACCCGGACGATGGCATTCCACCCGCGCCTCGCCAAAGACACGGGCGTTGAACGGCGCTGATACGTAAAGAAGCCCGCCGGTTCCATGAAAGGTCATTTCTTGGTGAGGGTGCATACGGGTGCTGACATAGGCCGAATACGTGAAACCGGGAAACTGGGCTTGGACATCGGCAAAGACGTCGACACCATTTTCCCAGCGAATGCGACTCGTTACGCCAACCGGCTCCTGCCCAGAAACAAACCGGGCCGCACCAAAAATGTAGACACCGATATCGGGCAAAGCACCGCCGCCGGTTTCCGGCTTGTTGCGAATGTTATCGACATCGGCACGGTTGTCGAAACTGAACGCACCGGTCACGTGTGTCAGCGCGCCAATGGCTCCGTCTGCGACCAGTTTGCGGCACAAATGCCATTGGGGATGGTGCACGATCATGTAGGCTTCCGCCGCCAGCAGGCCGCTTTGATCGCGCGCTGCAATCACTGTGTCAAATGCATCCGCCGACATCGCCAGCGGCTTTTCACACAAGACATGCTTTCCCGCATCAAGGGCTTTGCACGCCCATTCGACATGCATGTGGTTGGGAAGCGGAATATAGACGGCATCAATGGCGGGGTCCGACAGAAGCGCCGCGTAACTGTCAAGCACACGAATGTCCGGGCAAAACGCGCGGAACGGGTCCGCCTTGCTGGCATCGCGGGTTGCCAAGGCTGCCAGCCGCGCGCCGTCCGCTGCGTGGATGGCCGGCCCCATGTATTGCCGCGCGAACTTGGCCGCGCCCAGAATGCCCCAATTCAGATGATCCGCCATACTTACCCCTCCGCGTCGCCGCAAGGTTAAGCCAAGGTCACCGCGACGTCACCTGTTGGACGAAACGGCAAAACCCGTATTCTTCGAAAAAATCGAAGGGGAGGACAAGATGCGGACTTTCGGAAAATGGCTGGGACGGATCTTGGTGACGCTCGTTTTGCTTGGCGGCGCTGGCCTGGCCGCTTTTTTGTATTTTGCCCCCGCTTACGTGGAAAGCACGCGCAACAACGTGCTGGATTATGATCCCTTCCCCGTTTCGGACACCTCCCGCGCTTTTCACGATGAGCTGGTCGTGGGTGACTGGCATGCCGACAGCCTGCTTTGGAACCGGGATCTTGCGGAACGCGCCGAGTACGGGCAAGTCGACATTCCCCGCCTGATCGAAGGCGGCGTTGACCTGCAGGTGTTTACCGCCGTGACCAAAAGCCCGGCTGGTCAGAACTATGACCAGAATTCGGCCGAGGCCTTTGACAACATCACTGCGCTGGCCATGGGACAATTGTGGCCCACCCGCACGTGGCAAAGTCTGCTGGAACGCGCGGTGTACCAAGCCGAAAAACTGCACGACGTCGAAGCCCGCATCCCGGACCAGCTCAAGATCATTCGTAGCCGCGCGGATCTGGAAGAGGTGCTGGAGCGGCAAGCCGCCGGCGAAAAGATTGTCGGTGGCATTCTGGGCATCGAAGGGGCGCATCCGCTTGAATTGAAGCTCGAAAACCTCGACAGGCTGGAAGATGCCGGGCACCGGGTGATCGGGTTGCAGCACTTTTTCGACAACGGGTTGGGCGGTTCGTTACACGGGTTGTCGAACCGGGGTCTGACCGATTTTGGACGGGATGTGGTGGCCGAAATCGAAACGCGGGGCATGGTTCTGGATCTGGCCCATTCCAGCCCGGCCGTTGCCCGCGACGTTCTGGACATCACGGATATGCCCATCATCGTCAGCCATTCCGGCATATTCAACCACTGCCCTGTGAAGCGCAATTTCCAGGACGATTTGATGGTTGAAATTGCGGAAACCGGCGGTGCCATCGGCATGGGCTATTGGGCCGAGGTGGCTTGCGGTGACATCACACCGGATGGGATCGCCAAGATGATTGTCGCTGCAATAGACGTGGTGGGCGAAGATCACGTCTCGCTTGGGTCTGATTTTGATGGTTCTGTCGAAACTGCGTTTGACACATCTGAAATCCCCGCATTAACCCATGCCCTGCTCGAAGCCGGACTGACGAAGGATCAGATCCGCAAGGTGATGGGGGACAACATGCTGCGCGTTTTGCGTGCGCGACTGAATTGACTTTGCAAAGGTCGCGGAGGACCCTTTGACACTGTACTGTCATTGGGTTTTCAACAAAGGACTTTCCGCATGCGCACCACATTGCTGGGTGGGTTGATGTTTCTCGTCCCCGTCGTGTTCATCGCCATTATACTGACCAAGGCCTTCCAACTCAGCATGGCCGTGGCCAAACCGGTTGACGCGGTTATTCCCATAGAAAGCTTTGCCGGCGTTGCGCTGGTTAACATTCTTGCCGTTGCCGTGATCATTCTGGTGTGTTTCCTCGCCGGGCTCGTCGCCCGAACCGCCATCCTTGGCCGCCGCGTGGAACGCATCGACAACCTGATGATTGATGCGGTCCCAACCTACGCCATCGTCAAAGCGGTGCTGAGCGGTGCTGCCGATCCCGATAACCTGGATACTGTCCTGAAACCGGTTCTGGTGCGCTTTGATGACTACGATCAAATTGCGTTCGAACGGGAGCGCGATCAATCGAAGGCAACATTGTTCCTGCCTGGCTCTCCTTCGGCCTGGTCAGGTTCTGTTGTCATGGTTGAGCTGAGCCGGGTCACTGATCTCAACCTGAAACCCCACGAAGCGATGAAACTGCTGCGCGTTTTGGGGCGCGGATCTCTGAACGCTGCTGGCAACGTACAAGAAATCCGCGCAACACCCGCTTAAGCCGTTGCGAGCATGCCCTTTTCACGAGCCAGATCCCTCATGCGCTTTTGCAATTTCTCAAAGGCGCGCACTTCGATCTGACGAATTCGCTCGCGGCTGACATTGTATTGACCGCTCAGATCTTCCAGTGTCACCGCCTGCTCTGCGAGGCGCCGTTGGGTCAGAATGTCTTTTTCGCGGTCATTCAGAACATCCAGCGCCTGCGCCAATAGCTCGCGCCGTGCCGTCAGTTCATCCTTGGCTTCGTAGTCGCCCGCTTGGTCCGCATCTTCGTCTTCCAGCCAGTCCTGCCACTGCATGGCACTGTCGCCTTCAGTGCCGACGGTCGCGTTCAGGGATGCATCACCACCGGACAAGCGGCGGTTCATACTGATCACTTCGTCCTCGGTCACACCCAGATCGGTCGCGATTTGCTTCACGTTTTCCGGGCGCAAGTCACCTTCTTCCAGCGCACCAAGCTTTGCCTTGGCTTTGCGCAGGTTAAAGAACAACTTCTTTTGCGCGCTTGTCGTGCCCAGCTTTACCAAGCTCCACGACCGAAGGATGTATTCTTGGATAGAGGCACGAATCCACCACATGGCATAGGTTGCCAAGCGGAACCCTTTTTCGGGGTCAAAGCGTTTGACGGCCTGCATAAGACCAACATTCGCCTCAGAGATGACCTCGGCCTGCGGCAAGCCGTATCCGCGGTATCCCATTGCGATCTTGGCCGCGAGGCGCAGATGCGACGTGACCAGCTTGTGCGCCGCGGCGGTGTCTTGCTCTTCGACCCAGCGCTTTGCCAGCATATACTCTTCTTCAGGCTCCAGCAGCGGGAACTTGCGGATTTCCTGCATATAGCGGTTCAGGCCACCTTCCGGTGTTGGAGCGGGTAAGCTTGCATAGTTTGCCATTTTAAATCTCCCTGCCTAATGTTTATGAGATTAACATAGGATATGGGTCACGAATAAGGCCCTTACAAGAGCCGTGCGTTTAATATTGGTTTAAATTCACGCGAGGGTAAGTTCTGTAACCGTGCTCTCACGCGCATGTGCTGTTCATTTCAATGTGCCGTTTCGTCCGAGTTGCGTGCAAGCACTTGCAAAAGAGCGGAAAAATCGTCTGGCAACGGGGCTTCAAAGCGCAGATGCTCTTTGTTCACCGGATGCTCAAAGCCCAAAACGGCGGCGTGAAGCGCCTGTCTTGGAAACCTTTGCACCGCGTCCAGCGCATCCGCGGAGAGCGATTTGGCCGCAAGCTTGCGCTTACCGCCATAGACCGGATCGCCCAACAGCCCGTGTCCGGCATGCGCCAAATGCACACGAATCTGGTGCGTGCGCCCTGTTTCCAACCAGCATTCGACCTGCGCAACAATGGTCGGTGTGCCGTAGCGGTCAACGATCCGGGCGCGGGTTACAGCATGCCGCCCACCCTGAAAGACCACTGCCTGCTTTTGCCGATCAGTTCTGTGCCGCGTAAGCTGCGTGGTAATGTTCATCACGTTACCGGCTTCGAAACTCACACCACGCACGCCGCGCAGCCGCGGATCATTGGCGTCCGGCACACCGAAACACAGCGCGCGATAGTAACGTTCCACCGAATGCGCCTCGAACTGTGCGGCCAGACCATGATGCGCGACGTCGGTTTTCGCGACGACCAGCAAACCGCTGGTATCTTTGTCGATCCGGTGCACGATCCCGGGCCGTTTGACACCACCCACCCCCGACAAAGCCGCGCCGCAGTGATGCAGCAAGGCGTTCACAAGGGTCCCGTTGGGGCTGCCGGGCGCCGGGTGCACGACCATGCCAACCGGCTTGTCGATCACGATAAGATCTGCGTCTTCGTAGACCACGTCCAAATCGATCGCTTCCGGCCCGATATGGCTGTCTTCGGCATCCTCAAGCGTGATCGCCACCCGGGCACCTTCGGCGATCTTGGCCTTTGGATCAGATGTAGGCGTGCCATCCACCGTCACTGCGCCTTCGGCCAGCAAACGGGCCAGCCGGGTGCGGGACAGCGCCGCCGTCTCTGGCACATCGCGGGAAAGCGCCTTATCAAGTCGCGACGGCGGGTTTGCCGCTATTTCAAATGTGACAAGGCGCGTGCCCATGGAAACTCCTGAATATCCGGAAGAACCGGCAAACCTGCGTTTTCTGCGCCGCCTGGTGACGGTTCTGACAGCCGTGATGATTTTCGGGCTTCTAACGATCACGGCGCTGATTGTCATCCGCTACCGAACACCGGCCCCGCTTCTTCCGGACGCGATCACTCTGCCAAATGGCAGTCGCGCCGTTGCTTTCACGACGACACCACGCTGGTACGCGGTGGTGACCTCAGATGACGATATCCTGATTTTCAACCGGGATGGCGTGCTGCAGCAAACCATCCCGGTCTCCATAGACTAGCTTGGCTACTGCAACAGCACACGAGGCAACCACAGCGCAATATCGGGATATGCAATCACAAGGCTGAGACCGATCAACTGCAGCAACACAAACGGGATGATCCCGCGGTAGATTTCTTGGATCTTCACCTCTTTCGGGGCAACCGCCTTCATGTAGAACAGGGCGAACCCGAAGGGCGGTGTCAGGAACGACGTCTGCAGGTTCACGGCCAGAAGGATTGCGAACCAGTAGGTCACTTCGAACCGGGCCACGTGATCCCCGAAATCCAGATTGGCAATGATTGGCGCAAAGACCGGCAATACAATCAGCGTGATTTCGATCCAGTCGAAGAAAAAGCCAAGGATAAAGACGATCGCCAGAACTGTGAACAGCACCTGCCACGCCCCGACATCACCCACCCAGCTTTGCACGATCTCGTCGCCTCCAAGGAAGCGGAACACCGCCGAAAACAGGGTGGCACCCAGAAAGATCCCAAAGATCATCGCGTTGGTCAGCATCGTGCGATCTACAACGTCGCGCAACGTTCTGAAGAACTCTGCGATGCCCGTGGGGGTGGCCACGGCCTCTTGTCCCGGTTGGTTCAGGGTAAACTCCTTCACACCGATTGCAGGCAAGATCACGATGTTGATGAGGCCCAGCAACACGGCGCCCATCGCGCCAACACCCGCCGCTTCGGTCGGGGTGGCCAAGCCGCCGAGGATCGACCCCAGAACCATGCCGATCAGAACCACCGGGGGCACGAAACTGCGCAGGATCATCCCAAGATAACCTGCCGTGGTTTTGGGCCCGATATCTGCATCCAGTTTTGGCGCCAACGACGGATTGATCGTGCAGCGGATGACGATGTAGGCGACGTACAGACCGGCAAGGATCAACCCGGGAAACACCGCGGCCACAAAAAGGTTACCCACCGAACGACTGAGCAGATCG
>CAWUIW010000080.1:0-12416 GCA_963922515.1 uncultured Rhodobacterales bacterium
GACCGCTTGAATTTGCTGCGCAACCGCATCGGGGCCCGGGCCCAAACACAGTATCGGGTCGCGAGGGATGGTTTTCAGCTGGTTTAACTCCCCCGTTGGTCCAGGAAGCATTGTGATCGAAACCGGCCTCTGCAACGGTTTCAAGGTGTCCAATCGGGACTGTAGCGCTTGTAGATCGGTCGCCGGCCCTTCTGGTGCGTTTGCCGGTTCGACTGGTTGTTGTCTAAAGCGGGGCAGATAGTGCGGCCCACCAGCTTTGGGCCCGGTGCCTGAAAGCCCCTCACCGCCGAATGGCTGGCTACCAACGACCGCGCCAATCTGATTTCGGTTGGCATAGATGTTCCCCGCCTTGATCTTGTCCGCGATGCTTTGGACCCGCGCGTCGATGCGGGTGTGGACGCCAAAGGTCAGCCCGTATCCGGTTTGGTTCACCGCCTGAAGTACTGCGGGCAAAGTTCCCGCTTCGAATGTCGCAATATGCAAAACGGGCCCGAACACTTCGTGCGTCAAGTCTTCGATCCCGGAAACCTGTATCAGCGCGGGCGCGACGAAGGTCCCACGCTTTGGCTTGGCCAACTCGTGCACCAATCTGCCGTCCCGTTGCGCGCGCGTGACTTCGGCATCGATTGCCGCTTGTGCGGCTGCGTCTATGACCGGACCAACATCTGTCGACAAATCCCAGGGATCGCCAACCTGAAGTTGGTCCATCGCCCCGATCAGCATTTGCCGAAACGCGAGCGCGATGTCCGCTTGAACATAAAGGCAGCGCAGAGCGGAACACCGTTGTCCGGCCGATTGGAAGGCCGACGCAACGATGTCCCGGACGGCCTGTTCCGGTAGGGCAGTGCTGTCGACCACCATGGCGTTCAGGCCGCCCGTTTCCGCTATCAAAGGGGTCCCGGGGCGGCAGTGATTGGCCATGTTACGTTGAATGCGGCGGGCGGTTTGGGTCGAACCGGTGAAAGCGACCGCGTCGACTCGCATGTCAGATGTCAACGCCGCGCCCACGTCACCACCGATGCCGGGCAGCAGCTGCAAGGCGTTTTTGGGAACGCCCGCGGCATGCAGGTGCTGGACAGCCTTGAAAGCGATCGCAGGCGTGGCTTCCGCCGGTTTGGCCAAAACCGCGTTTCCGGCTGCCAGCGCGGCCGCAATCTGCCCGGTGAAGATCGCAAGCGGAAAGTTCCATGGCGAAATGCATGTGATGCGCCCCCGCGGCGCGCCCGTCAGATCCGAGATGCCAGACGCATAGTATCGAAGGAAATCAACAGCTTCGCGCAGCTCCGCCACGGCGTCAGCCATCGTTTTCCCGGCTTCGGTGGCCAACACGGCCAAGATATTGCCAAGGTCTTTTTCATAAAGGTCTGCTGCTCGGTTCAAGATGGCTGCGCGTGCTTCAGAGCTGGCATTCCACGGTTTCGCTGCGTCCAGAGCCGATTTGGCATCGCTGGTGCTGGTGTGCAGAACCGTGCCAAATGGTGTATCCGTGGCCGGATTGACCAGTGGGAAAACCTCTGACCCGGACGTGGGCACCGCGAGTATCGGTTGGACGCACATGCTTGCGGGGCGGATTCGATGCAAGTCGATGTCATCGAGAACGGCAGTGTCTGACAGGTCCAACCCTTTAGAGTTCAGCCTTTTTGGCGCATATAGATCGGTGCCTTTCGGAATGTCGCCACGGCGCAACGCTGCCGTATCGAGCAGGGTATCAAACGGGCAGGCGGCCACGATCGCTGGCGCCACGTTGTCATCCACGATTTGATTTACAAAAGATGAGTTGGCTCCATTTTCCAGCAGCCGTCGTACAAGGTAGGCCAGCAAGTCGCGATGCGCCCCGACCGGCGCATAGATGCGGCACCGGGTGCCATGAGTCGCCATTACACGATCATGCAGGGCTTCACCCATTCCATGCAGCCGCTGAAACTCGAACGCGTCAATGTTCAAGTCATGCGCCATGTGCAGAATTGCGGAAACGCTATGGGCATTGTGGGTGGCAAACTGCGGATAGATCCGATCCGTCAGCTGTAGCAATCGACGTGCATGTGCGATGTAGCTGATATCTGTTGCGGCCTTGCGCGTGAAAACCGGAAAGTCAGCCAGACCCTGCACCTGCGCATGCTTGATCTCTGTGTCCCAATACGCACCTTTGACCAGCCGTACCATGATCCGGCGATCCAGACGTTCAGCGATGTCATGCAAACGGTCGATCACCGGTCCGGCCCGGCGGCCATAGGCCTGCACCACAACACCGAAGCCGTCCCAGTGTTTTAAGTGTTGGTCTGCCAGGACTCTCTCGATGACATGCATCGACAGGGCCAACCGATCCATTTCTTCTGCGTCGATGTTCAGCCCCATGCCGGCCCGGGCAGCGCGACGTGCAAGGCCGGTTAAAATGGGCACCAGCTCTTTTTCGACGCGTTCGGTTTGCGCGAGTTCGAACCGGGGATGCAAGGCCGACAGTTTTATTGAAATGCCGGGGTTTCGGGCAGGAGTCTCGTGCGCGCAGCGTGTGGCGATGGCATCAATTGCCTCGGCATATGCAGCGGCGTATCGCGCGGCGTCGTCTGCCGTCATCGCGGCCTCTCCGAGCATGTCGTAGGAGTAGCAGTAGCCATGCGCCTCGGTTTCAGCGGCGCGTGTCATAGCGTCATCTATGGTCTGCCCAAGCACAAACTGGCGCCCCATTTCGCGCATCGCGCGCGCGATGGCCGTGCGTATGACAGGCTCGCCCAAGCGACGGATCAAGGATCGAAGATGGCCCGCCACCTCGGCTGAGCCGTCATCCAGCACCCGGCCGGTCAGATACAGTCCCCATGTCGATGCGTTGACCAGCGGTGAGGCGGATTGACCCAGATGCCGCGACCAATCGGATGGCGCGATCTTGTCTTCAATTAGGGCATCAATCGTGGGGGCATCCGGGACGCGCAACAGCGCTTCGGCAAGACACATCAATGCAACACCTTCATCCGTGGATAGCCCATACTCGCCAAGAAACACGTCCATCAAAGAGGGGTGCACCGTTTGGCGAATGTCTTTGACGAGCGACGTGGCCCGCGCCACGATTTGTGCCCGTTCGGCTGCGCTGAGTTCGGCTTGTTTGACCAGTTTCCGGATCAACAACCCCTCGTCTTGATGCTTGCCTGCATCCCATGCCCTGTTCACTGTCATCATTCGCGTGCATCCCCTATACGCTGCGACTTTACCAAGGCTGGGTTAGTCTTTTTCACCAAAACCTTTCCAGATGAATCCCTTTGGTCTAAATATGTCGTTCAATTCAGTCAGAAAGACTGAAATGGATGAATATGATAGATAAAATAGACCACAGCATACTGTCCTGTTTGGTGCAGGACGGCCGCATTTCCATGACGGATCTGGCAGCCCGGGTTGGGCTTTCAAAAACACCGGTCATCGCCCGGGTCCGTCGGTTGGAAGAGGCGGGCGTGATTGCCGGCTATCATGCCCAACTGTCGGCGAAGAAACTGGGGTTGGACCACATTGCCTTTGTTGAAGTTCGGCTTTCGGAAACACGCGAAGCCGCGCTGCGCGCGTTCAATGCAGCAGTGCGAGAGATCTCGGAAGTAGAGGAATGTCACATGATCGCCGGAGGTTTTGATTACCTGGTAAAGGTCAGAACGCGCGACATTCATGCGTACCGACTGGTGCTTAGTGAACGCATTTCGCAACTGCCTTATGTCGCATCCACGTCCACCTATGTGGTCATGGAAGACGTGCGTGATCGTGGGGTGCGTGACGTCTAGCCCTGTTCGTGCGGCATCACAGTTTCCAGTGTTGTCAGCGCGCGCTGCAGATCGGCGGAAACAAATGGCGCGGCAAAATCGACAAATGCCCGCACTAGCGGGTTTTCGAAACGCCGTTCCGGCCAGATGAAATGGCACGGGCTGTTGACTGGCATGTGATCCAGCAGCACCGGGCAAAGACGACGAGCCTGAACGGATGCTGCGGCTTGGTAGGACCAGAGTGGTGTCAAGCCTTCGCCTGCTTCCGCGAGTTCAAGCGCTGTAGCGGCAGAATCGACTTCGATCCGATACGGGGCGTACAGAACCGACCCCTCCCGCAATCGCAGCCTTTCCTGATGCAGGTGCCCGGTAAACGCAATCAGCTTGTGTGCCTTCAGGTCTGCCGGGCTGGCGGGCCAACCGTTGGCGGCAAGGTAGTCCGGGCTGCCGACGACTAACTGCTTCACTTCGCCCAACCGAAGGGCAATTGCGCTTGAGTCCTGCAAATGCCCGATCCGAACGCCAAGGTCGATCCCCTCATCCAACAAGTGCGCCACGCGGTCCAGCAGCCGAAGCCGCACTTGTACCTGCGGATGTTGGGCAAGAAACCGAGCCACAATTTTGGAAACGACAATGCGGCCCAATTGGCGCGGGGCTGTCACGGTCAGCGTCCCTTTCAACGTGTTTGATCCGGATACGGCGGCCTCTGCCCCCTCCAATGCCTCGATGACGTCCTTGGCGCGCTGGGCAAATGCTTCGCCTGCCGGGGTCAAGGACAAGCTGCGTGTTGTGCGCAAAACCAAAGTTGTGCCCAAGCGGTCTTCCAGCCGGGCCAAGGCGCGCGTCACTGCGGGCGCCGACATTGAAAGCCTGCGCCCGGCCGCGACCAGGGACTGGGTCGCGACGATGGCCAAGAAAACCTCAATGTCTCGGATACGATCCATTATTTCACCAAGTGGAACTTACACTTGGGTTTTTCGGGCATACCGAACCTAATTTGCAAGAATTAAGTGATCCGCAGGCGCCGCGCAGGGCCGCGCCAGAACACCGGAGTTATCGCAATGGCAAACGCATATCACTCGATCGCCTTCACGAATGACGTCAAGGCCCGCCAAGATGCGCGCGGCAGTCGCGCCGCCTACGCCAAGGCTGAAGACGGGCCGCTGATGGCAGAGGCCTTGGGGCCTGAAGAAGCCACATTTATTGCGGCCCGTGACAGCTTTTACATGTCCAGCGTCGGTGCGACAGGATGGCCTTATGTCCAGCATCGAGGCGGGCCAAAAGGGTTCATCCGGGTGCTGGACACCAAAACAATCGGGTTCGCAGAGTTTTCTGGGAACAAGCAGTACATTACTTCGGGCAATCTGGATGGGGATGATCGCGCGTCGCTGATCTTTATGGATTACCCCAACCGCCGACGGTTGAAGCTGTTGGGTCATGCCCAGCGGGTCAGCGGAGCGGATGCACAGCCATTTGCGGCGCCTTACGTTGGCACACGGCTGGCGCCACGAATCGAGGGCGCCATGCTGATAAAGGTTGCGGCATTAGACTGGAACTGCCCGCAATACATCACACCGCGCTTCACCGAAGAGGAGATCAAGGCACAGCTGGGTCTCGGCATCACGGATGCGTGAGAAGAAAGTTTGAACCGTTTCCTCGTCACAGGGCACTTAACTACAACTTGGTGGAGTGAGTTGTGACAGCATCGGCCCTTCGTTTGACGGAAAAACCTGACGATCAAGACGCGGACGTGGCATTGCTGCGTGACGTGGCAAATGGCGACATGCGGGCCTATCGGGTTCTGCACAAGCGGCATCATGCGCGCATTTACGGGTTTGCCCTGCGCATCGTTCAAAGTCCGGATCGTGCCGAAGAAATCGCGAATGACACGTGGTTGGCGGTTTGGCGGAGCGCCCACAGGTTCGAAGGGCGGTCTGCCGTGACAACATGGTTGTTTGGTATTGCCTATCGCACGGCCTTGAAGACGCGGCGACGGTTTCTGTTCGAGCGGAAACATGTGGATATCGATGACGCGCACGATCTGGCGGACCGCACTGCCACCGGCGCCGAAGCGGTCATGTTGTCGAGAGATGTGGCCAAGGCTTTGAAAACGTTGAGTGTGGAGCTGCGCACCGTCGTAGAACTCACATATCGCTACGGTTACACATATGCCGAAATCGGGCGTTTGGTCGGCTGCCCTGAAGGAACCGTCAAGTCGCGCATGTCCATGGCGCGGAAGAAACTCAAGACATCGTTAGAGGCACATTCGCGATGACACCGAAACCAGAGAATACCGCAACCGATCATGTTTGCGTTTGGGATCTGATCCCATGGTATGTGAACGGAACACTGTCCGCCGATGAACACCGTTCTGTAGAGCAATCCGCGGCGCAATGTGCCGCGTGTCGGGAAGAGATTGGTCGACAGCGGCGCTTGTCCAAAGTGATTGCTGGACTGGATGTCGAAGCGCATCAAACAGAGGTGGCATGGGACAAGTTGGAACAACAGCTGTCGCGCCGGCCGCGGTCCTGGTGGCCGGACCTGCGGCGGTTTTCCGTGCCGGTCGTACCGATGGCCCTTGCGGCTTGTGCGGGCTTTGCGGTTTTTCTCGTCTGGCCGACGCCCGATGACGGCTCGTTTCAAACGCTCACGTCGGAACCCACTGATATTCGAACAGAACAGGCAACACTGCGGATCAAGGTCGGCCCGGATGCAGATGGCGAGGCTGTACGGCGCGCAGTCGCGGATCTGGGGCTTGCCAATATTGGCCCCATTTCCTCGACGGGCCTTTTCGAAGCGACAGTGCCGGAAACCAGCGATGTGGGAGACGTGGCCGCGCAATTGCAGGACATGCCCGGTATCGCCTTTGTGGCTGGAGATTTTTGATGCTGCGCTTTGTGGTCTTGCTCGTGGCGGCAATGTGGGCGTGGCCGGTGCAAGCCCAGATGCAGCGCCCCATGGCAGACCTGCCGCTTGTGCCCGCCTCTTCGCTTGATGCGGAGACTTACATCATTCTGTCAGTGCCCCTGGATTCCGATGCCCTGCTGGACGCCACGGCCGAAGAAATGGCATCTGCTTATGGGGCGACCGTGGCGGCAATTTGGCCGCTCGCGACGGTGGACGTTGCTTGCTACGTTTTTGCGCTGGCCGAAAGTACCGATGCAACACGGGTCATTGGCGCGCTTGAACAGGATCCCCGAGTGATCACAGTCTCGCAAGTTCAGGGGTTTGATTTATTGACCACGGCCTACGCCGACGATCTAGTGGGGGCTCAGCACGCACTGAAAGAATTGTCTGCCGTGGAGGCGCATGCACTCAGCACCGGCAGCAATGTTGCTTTGGCTGTGATTGACAGCGGCGTGGCGACAGAGCACGCGGACTTGGTGGACCAAAATGTCCACTATCATGACTTCGTTGAAAGACTTGGGGCGCCCATGGTCGCGGAACCGCATGGCACGGCGATCGCTGCGCTGATTGCTGCAGACGCGGCCAATGCGGAAGGAATGGTTGGTGTTGCGCCAGGTGTCGAACTGTTTGCGTTGCGGGCCTGCTGGTTAACTCAGGGTGGCGCAGAGACGTGCAATACGTTTTCATTGGCTCGCGCGCTGAACTTTGCCATTTCGCGTGAAGTGGATATCATAAATCTCAGTCTGGGCGGACCGCCGGATCCGTTATTGGATTTGATCGTGCGACGCGCATTGGCACGCGGTACCATCGTGGTTGCAGCCCATGGACCGGAAGCAGAGCCCTTGTTTCCGGCCCGCGTTCCCGGCGTTATCAGCGCCCATGCCGCGCACCGTCCTGTCGTAGGCGGTGTTGCGGCGCCGGGTCTTGAGGTAATCAGTGCAAAGCCGTCCGGAAGCTATGATTTCTTCACTGGGGACAGTGTTGCAACGGCACATGTTTCAGGCGTTATCGCGTTGCTCAAATCCTATCGCCCCGATGCAATTGACCGCGTGCTAGCGGCATTCCCCGTGAATGCATCCACTTCGGTGAATGCCTGTGACGTGCTGCGCGCCGCTGACCCGGTCGCGGCGTGTGCGTCGCCGGACGAGTGATCGTTCAGTCGCGCAGTATGCGCTGGGACATATCCGACAATATGTGATCCAAGTCGATATCGCCGCCCTGCTCGGCCAATCGCTGATCATGCAGGATGAATGACAGCCCATGCACGAAGTTCCATAGCATGAAGCCGCGCCGACGCACTTCTTGCGTCACCTCCGACTCGCCCATGCACAACGCAACTTCCCGTAGCACAATTGAAAATGTGTCCTGGCCTGCCTGCTGCAGGCGGTCATCGTCCAAACGGTCTGAGAATCCGCCGAACTTAAACCGAAAAAGACCGGGTTCCGTCAAAGCAAACCGCACGTATTCCTGTCCAAGTACAGTGATCCTATCTGGTGTGCCCGGTTCCACGTTTTCAAGCGCAGAGTGCATGTTCTGGCGGAGCCGATCCATCCCCTCTAGCACCATGGCCAGCAGCATTTCCTGCTTATCTTTGAAGTGTTTGTAGGGTGCCGCGGTGGAAACTCCCGCGAGCCGGCAAGCCTCGGATACAGAAAATCCGTCGGGGCCATGCTCTTCGATCAGGCGCCGCGTTGCTTCGATCAGCCCGGCGCGCAAGTCGCCGTGATGGTATCCGACTTTCCGTAGCTCTGCCGTCTCGGTTTTTTGCGCACTTTCCATGATCCACTTCATTCCAGATCGCGTACCTCTTGTCAAAGTGAGAGTATCTAACATATAGAGTTAGAGCGTCTAACATTGAAGGATGTGCCAATGGCAAGCGCAGCGTCAAAAGCTCAAAAGCGTCCCGTCTTGCGGTTTCTTGGGGGGTTGGCCCGCATGACCGTCCGGTTGATCGTCACGGTCATGATCGTTACGGCTGCGGGTCTCGCGGTGACCCAAGGATCGATTGAACTTCAGCAACGGGCCGAAGCCGCGCCGGAACCTGAAGGGTCGCCACCAACCCCGGTAACGGCATACCAGCTGAATGAAGATACAGGGTATGACATCCAGCGTGTGTTCGTCGGACAAGTTGAACCGCAGAAAACTGTTGAGGTCTCATTTGAATTGTCCGGTCGCATGGACGAGATTTATGCCGACGAAGGAGACACGGTTGAGCCGGGCGCTTTGCTTGCCGTACAGGACAGAGCTCTTTTAGTTGCGGAGCGCGATCAGTTGTTGTCGTCACGGACCGCCACCGAGGCGCAGCTGCGTTTCGCGCATCAGACGCTGAAACGGGCAGAAGAGCTGACAGCGCGCGGTCACAACAGCCAATCTCGGCTTGATGAAGCGATGGCTCGCGTGGACGAGCTGAATGCACGCATTGCCGAAATTGACGCGCGTCTCGACAATGTTGGCATCCGTTTGGACAAGTCCAGCATTTCCGCGCCCTTCCAGTCGCGGGTCACGGAACGCTATGTGGATGGGGGCGAAAGCTTGGCTGCCGGTCAAACCGTGCTCGAGTTGGTCCAGATCGCCGAACCGCAGGTCCGGATCGGTGTCCCGATCGAATTGAACGAGGTGGAGTTGCAGACGGCGCGGATTGAAATCGGGTCGAAAACGTACTCCGCAGCCTTGGTTACGCTTCGGCCTGACATTGATCCGGTGACACGCACGCGGACCGCTCTGTTTGCGCTGGATGCCGATGCAACCGCAGTCTTTGGTCAGACGGCCCGATTGCTGGTGGATGAGCGTATCGAAACGCCGGGTCTTTGGGTGCCCGTGACCAGCCTGAAAGAAGGCGCCCGCGGGCAATGGACTGTCTTGGCGGTTGACGCGGAGGACCGTGTGCGCGCGCTGTCGGTGCAAGTCGTCCATGCAAACCAAAACAAAGTCTACGTTACGGGTGCGTTTCCTGATGGGACTAGGTTGATCCCCGAGGGTCCGCAGCGACTGACGCTGGGCCAAAAAGTCTCTGTTTCGGACGCTTCATAAGGTCGCTTTGCTATGGAAACGCTCACCTTTCGCCAGCCTCGTCTCGTTGCTCTGATCATCCTGGTACTTGTTTCTGCAGGACTTTCATCGCTTCTGTCGCTCGGCCGTCAAGAAGATCCGACAATCACCAATCTTTTTGCGACGGTGACGACCCAGTTTCCCGGGGCTGATCCCGAACGGGTCGAAGCACTGGTCACCGCCGAGATCGAAGAGGAACTGCGCAAGATTGCCGAAATTGACGAGGTTGCCTCCGTCTCGCGCACCGGGGTTTCGGTGGTCTCCATTGAGCTATTGGAAACTCTGGACGACGCCAAGATCGAGCAGGTCTGGTCGGAAGCGCGCGACGCGGTCGAAGACGCGCGCCGGCGCTTTCCGCCAGACGTTTTGGCGCCGGATTTTGATTCAGAAGGGATTTCAGCGTATTCAGCCGTGATCTCGATCACTTCATCCGAAACGGACATGCCGCTTCCGCTGATGGCGCGCCATGCCGAAGCGTTGGGTGATCGTCTGCGCGGCATTCCCGGCACGCGGGCGGTGGACTACTTCGGCCTACCAGACGAAGAAGTTCTGGTGCGCGTCGACCTTGATCGCGCAACGGCGCTTGGCCTGTCCGCCACTGAAATCTCGAGCCGGATCCGCGAAGCGGATGGCAAGGTGCAGTCGGGGCGGTTGCAGGGAGATGTTGACCTGACCATTGGTGTCAGCGGCGAAATCGAAACACTGGATCGCCTCCGTCAGGTCGTTCTGCGCGAAAACGACCAAGGCGCTGCGGTTCGGCTTGGAGACGTTGCCACCATTGAAAGAACACCACTTGCCCCTGCCGAAGAATTGGCAGTTGCAAATGGAAAGCCGGCAGTCCTTGTCGGCGCGTTGGCACAGGATGGCGTGCAGATTGATCGCTGGATGACATTCCTGCGCGACGAATTGGAAACGGGACAAGATGCCGTACCCTTGGGGATCGAAGAAACCCTGTTGTTTGATCAGTCGGAATACACCCTGAACCGTCTGGCCGAAGTGGCCACCAATATGACAATCGGCGTTGGACTTGTAGTGGCCGTACTCTTTGTTACGCTTGGTGTGCGCGCTGCGGCGATTGTTGCACTGGTGCTTCCGATCGTGTCGCTGGCCACGCTTGCCACGATGAACATGATCGGGTTGCCGATCCACCAGATGTCGGTCACCGGCTTGATCGTGGCACTGGGTTTGCTGGTGGATGCAGCGATCGTGATGACCGACGAGGTGCGTCGCCGCTTACAAAATGGCATGGTACGGTCGAAAGCCGTGGGCGATGCCGTGTCGCGGCTCACTGCGCCTTTGCTCGCGTCGACCGTGACAACGGCTCTGGCCTTTACGCCGATGATCTTGTTGCCGGGCCCGGCCGGTGACTTTGTTGGTGCGATCGCCATCGCGGTCGTCCTGATGTTGGTTTGGTCCCTGTTTGTTGCCCTGACGGTCACGCCTGCTTTGGCAGGTTGGCTGTTGCCAGATGCTGAGCGGGGAACGTTCCTGAGCCGCGGTATCTCCATTCCTTTTCTCGGGCGCATTTTCGAGGCAAGCATTCGCCTGGCGGTCAACAATCCAATCCGGGCCATGGCGGTTGCGCTGATCTTGCCAGTTCTGGGATTTGCCGCTTTCCCAACTCTGACCGCCCAGTTCTTTCCGGGTGTCGACCGGAACCAGTTCTACTTGGAAATCAATATGCCGGCGGGCACGGCAATCTCTGAAACCGCCCGCATTGCAGCAGAGATGGACGCCGAAATCCGATCGGATGATGGCACCAGCAGTGTCTATTGGTCCATCGGTCGTTCGGGGCCCGCATTTTACTACAACATCGTTGGCAACCGTTCGCAGGAGCCCGGCTATGCGCAAGCCATGGTGACAACCGTCACGGATGCCGATGCCGCGCGGATGGTACCCGCGCTGCAGGCCGAGTTTGACCGCGCCTTTCCGCAGGCGCAGATCATTGTCCGCGGGCTGGTGCAGGGCCCGCCTGTTGATGCACCCGTCGAAGTGACGATCACGGGTCAGGACATTTCGGAATTGCGCCGGCTCGGGGATCAATTGCGCGCTCTTATGGCCGATCTAGATATGGTCACCCAGGCGCGGGCCGGCGTGAATGGTGGGGCGCCACAGGTGCGGTTCGAGGTTGATGAAACACGGGCACGGTTGCTTGGCCTGGACGTGACGGACGTGGCGGCTCAGATCAACGCGGCCTTGGTGGGTGTCACCGGGGGATCGCTTGTCGAAGGAACCGAGCAACTGCCGGTGCGCGTCCGCATGGGAGACGGGCTACGCTCAGACATTCAGGCCATTTCGGACATGCCAATCCTATTGCCCGGAGCTGCGCAGATTTCGGCCTCGGGCGACTTCCCAGCAGTACCGCTATCCGCCATTGGGACACCTGTTGTCGAACCGGCGGAAAGCGTCATCACCCGCACCGACGGTCTGCGTGAAAACACGGTTCAGGCCTTCCTTGTTCCCGGTGTCTTGCCAGAGGAGGCGTTGCAGGACGTCCTTGCGGCGATCGATAGCACAGGTTTTGCACTGCCAGCCGGATACACGCTGAGCCTCGGCGGCGACAGTGATGCGCGGTCCAGCACGGTTGGCAACCTGTTGGCGTCGGTGGGCCTGATCGTAACGCTCACAATCGCCACCATCGTTCTTACATTCAATTCGTTCCGCTTGACTGCAATCGCGCTGGTCATCTGCGTGCTGTCAGCCGGTCTTTCGATGTTGTCGCTG
>CAWUIW010000081.1:0-12367 GCA_963922515.1 uncultured Rhodobacterales bacterium
CAATTGTTCACGGCCACGACACCCGCATCCTGCGCGCTGCTGGGTGCCGCCAAATCCACCGCAAACTAGAGCGGTAACCCCAATGCCATGCCGCGTGCGGCTGCTGTATCCAAAGCCTTCATTCTTGAAAAACCTCGTCGACTTCGACCTGCAGACCGGTAACAAGACCATTGGTCTGCATCGCCATTCCAATGACGGCGAGTAACTCGCCGTGCATTTCGGTACTCATCCCCTTCGCCTTGGCCGACGCCGTGTGAGAGTGGACGCAATAGGAGCATCCGTTTGCCGTGGATACGGCAATATAGATCATTTCTTTGACCAGCGGATCCAGTTCGCCGGGCCCCATGACCCCTTTTAACCGGTCCCAAGTCGCCGCGAGCAGAACAGGGTCGTGCGCCAAGGCACGCCAGAAGTTGTTGATGAAATCTGTCCCGCGTGTCGCGCGAATGTCATCAAAGACGGCCAGCGCGTCTGCGCTGACCTCTTCATCGGAAAGAAGCGGAACCGTTCCCATCACACCATCGCGAAAATTCGGGCTGGCCCGCCAGAGCCGCCTTTGTGGTTGGGTGCGCCGACAACAAGAGTTGCGCCGCTCGCAGGCACCATGTCGAGGTTTGCAAGGTTTTCGATCCCGTAGCGGTTGGTTGGCAACCACGCATAGTGCACCGCGAAATCCGGCGACGGCCCATGATCCAGCGACAGCGTATCGACGGCCATAGCGACCGTGCCGGTTTCTTCCATCAACATCTGCGCCGCTTCGATGTGAAAGCCGGGGAAGTGCAGCTTTCCCTCCGCATCCGCGCCGCGATAGGCATCGCTGCCGGTCTTGCCAGACCAACCTGAGTGCATGGCAACACATGCCCCATCTGGGATATCGCCATTTGCAGAGATCCATGCCGCCAGATCATCAGGAGTGACTTGGGCATCCGCGTTGTCTTCGGCTTTTGCGGCAATGTCGATCACGGCAAGCGGACAAACAAGATTGCTTACCGGGATTTCATCAACCGACTGGCCATCTGCCGAAAAGTGAAGCGGCGCGTCGATATGCGTGCCCGTGTGCTCGTTGATCGCAAGGTTGAACAGGTTGAATCCGCTCTCGGCAAAGTTGAACGCCTGGTTGATTTCGATGCCGGGCACACCGAAAAACGTTGGGAATTCGGGGCTGAGCAAATGGCTCATGTCAACCACGCCGCCATGACCCGCAGCCATCGCGGGTGTTCCGCTTGTCGTTGCCAAAGCGGTTCCAGCAGCGGCCGCAGCCCCGGCTTTGAAGAACGCGCGGCGTGACAGCATTCGTTCCTTCACCGAGTTCATTACACATATATCGCACATGTCGATGTCTCCCTTGGTGTGTGTGCTGCTGCGATGGATTGGCCTGCCGGATCTTGGTGCCCGCTAGTCGAGTACCCCCATGACTTTCTGGTTGAACCCATAGATTTCGCGCTTCCCCGCAATTGGGATCAGGTTCACTTCGCGCCGCTGTCCCGGCTCGAACCGCACCGCCGTGCCAGCCGCGATGTCCAACCGATGGCCATGCGCTGCTGCGCGGTCAAATTCGAGGGCACTGTTGGTTTCCGCGAAATGGTAATGGCTGCCGACCTGTACCGGGCGGTCCCCGGTATTGGCCACCATCAGCGTGATCGCCGTGCGGTCCGAATTCAGCGACAAATGGCCTTCGGCGGGAAAAATCTCTCCGGGTATCATGGCGGCTCCTAGCGAATGGGGTTGTGAACGGTCACAAGTTTCGTGCCATCTGGAAAGGTGGCTTCGACCTGCACTTCGTGGATCATCTCGGGCACGCCTTCCATGCACTGATCACGCGTGATGACCTCTGCTCCGGCTTGCATCATTTCGGCGACCGACCGACCGTCGCGGGCGCCCTCGACCACGGCATCCGTGATCAATGCAATCGCCTCTGGGTGGTTCAGCTTCACGCCGCGGGCCAGACGTTTTCGCGCAACTTCGGCGGCCATGGAAATCAGTAGTTTGTCTTTTTCTCTGGGCGTCAGTTGCATGTCAGATCATCCAAGTTCGGGGAAGTGGCCGCCCGCGCAAAAAACTTGCGAGCGGCACAAGGGTTTTTCGTAAGTCAAAGCTGTCGCGCGCAACGATGCGCGCACAAAGAAGGGTTTCGCTGAGCGCGCTGATGCCGCCACCCGGACCTAACAATTGGCGGGCGGCCTCTAGATAATCTGCTGCATTTGTCGCCCGGAACAAAACCGTTGCATATGCGGTGGCGCCGGCGCCAGTGGCAGGCCCGGCCAAGATGCGCGTTGTGTCCCCTTTGAAGTGTGTTCGATCCACAAAAGTGGCGCAGCCGTCTTCAACTACCTCGATGCTGTCCCGAAAATCGACGTCATCGACAACTTCACCCATGGCGGTCCGGCCCATCACCACAGGTTCCACCAAAAGCAGTGTGGCCGTGGCATGCAGTTCGACCCGCAAACGACGCACCAGACCTGCCTTGTTGTAGACAATGGTTTCTTGCGGCAGCCAATCGATACGGGACCCGTCCAAAGCCTCTAGCCGCGTTTCGATTGTGCCGATTTGGCCAGGCTGCGCTTGGTAAATGCGTTCGGCTGCCTGCGTCGTCACTGTCAGGTTGGCGCGTTCATGTGCGGACATTTCAACATGGAATTGGTCGCCGCCCGTCACGCCGCCAGCCGTGTTGAGCAGCACGGCTGTCATGTCAGCGCCATGAGGGAACAACGTTTTCATTGACCCGGCTTGGTACAGCTTGGCCAGAACCGATCGCCCTTGTCGCGCACGCACCGATACATGCGTGGTGCCGCGGGCGCGTGGTGGCGCGCTGCGATCTTCTTGGCGCAGACTGGTTAGCGTGTCGTCGAGCACGTTCTTTCTCCCCTACCTGCAGAGTGTGACGCGATCTGGTCGTTTCGGCCAGTGTTTCGTTCTAAGTCGCTGAAATGGCCGAAATTCTGCAGAAACAGGGTGTTCACTGCGCACAAAAAATAGGCGAACATAGTTTGCGGATCGTCGTGTCGTTCTTTTGCCGCGGGCGGGTCTGAGCTTTCCCCGAACAAGGGGCTGCGGTATCCTTGCCAAAAGAACCCGGGCAGGAGCGAGCAGATGCCAATAACCCGTCGCGCCGTTTTGTATGGCATTGCAGTTGGACTTGTCGCGGGATGCGGTGCGCCGATGAGTCCGTCTGCCCCGCAGGCCACATATCGCCCTGTGCCCAATGCGGCATACGATGCTTGGGTTGCCGCGTTTCGCGCGCGAGCGAGCGCAAGCGGGATATCCGCATCGACCATTTCGCGTGCATTTCGCGGGACAGGCTATCTGCCCGAGGTGGTGGAACGAGACCGCAATCAGACGGAATTCAAGCGTTCATTGGACGATTACCTTGCGATCGCCGCTTCGGACGAACGCATTGAAAAGGGCCGAGCCAACGCGCAGCGCCATGGGGCGGTCCTGTCGCGGATCATGCAAGAGTATGACGTTGAGCCACATGTGGTCACAGCAATTTGGGGGCTTGAAAGCAGATATGGCGAACGGCGTGGCTCTGTGCCGGTGATCGGCGCGACGTCGACACTGGCATTTGACGGTCGGCGCGGCGCGTTTTTCGAGAAACAACTGGTCTCGGCGTTGCAGATCCTTGAGAACGGTGACGTTTCACCGGATCGCATGGTTGGCAGTTGGGCCGGAGCCATGGGGCACACCCAATTTATCCCGACGACATATCAAGCTTATGCGGTTGATTTTACCGGGGACGGGCGGCGCGACATTTGGGCAGACGACCCGACAGACGGGCTTGCCTCTGCTGCCGCCTATGTCAGCCGCTCGGGGTGGCGACAAGGGCAACCTTGGGGCCTCGAGGTGACCTTGCCCGCGGAATTCAGCGGCCCATTTGGGCGATCATCGACGCGCCCTGTGTCCGAATGGCTTGGGCAGGGGGTGCGGGACGCGCGCGGAGCGTCCATTCCCGACCATGGGCCTGCTTCGATCATCATCCCGGCGGGCCGAACTGGCCCAGCGTTCATGACGTTTCGAAACTTCACAGTGCTGACCCGGTACAACAACTCAGAGAACTACGTGATTGGTGTGGGTCACCTTTCGGATCGTATAGCCGGGCAAGGCCCGCTGGTGGGTACTTTCCCGCCAGATGCCAATGGTCTGACTCGGGCCGACCGCAAGGCGATTCAAGCCGGGCTGACGCGCCGTGGATTTGATACAGGCGGAACCGATGGAGTGATCGGGCGCAAAACCGAGGCGGCTATTCGCGCCTTCGAGCAAAGCAATGGGCTGCCAATCACCGGGCAAGCAACACGGTCTTTGCTGCGCCAGTTAAGCTGAGGTTGGTGGCGAATGGCGCAGAAATCACTAAAAAATCATGGCGTTTCAGATGTGGGAACTTTGCAAGACGCGGTGTGTTCTGTCCGGGCGGTGGGTCGTGGGCAAACAGCCATGCAGCCTACAACGCAAGGTCAGCTATTTGGCCCTTGATCTCTGGCTGGCCAGACCCATAGCTTGCACTTGTCGCTAGGTGGAATAGCATTCCGCATTGCGAAATCCGGGTCAACTGGCTCGCGAAAGTGGAGGAGGTCTGAATGTCTGACGCAGTGGCGTATGAACTTGTGGGTGATGTGGCCGTTCTAAAGGCACAAAACCCCCCGGTGAATGCATTGGGATTTGACGTGCGCGTCGGGCTATCCAAAGGCATGGACCGCGCCGAGGCAGACGGTGCCAAGGCCGTGCTGATTTATGGAGACGGCAGAACCTATTTCGCTGGCGCGGACATCCGCGAATTTGGGCAAACCCCAAAAGAACCGTTCTTGCCCAACCTGTGCGATCGGATCGAGGCATCGCCGTTGCTGGTGGTTTCGGCCATCCACGGAACAGCGTTGGGCGGAGGCCTCGAGGTGGCCTTGGCGTCGCATTATCGATGTGCCGTTCCTTCGGCGCGTGTTGGACTGCCCGAGGTTTTGATCGGCATCATTCCGGGCGCGGGCGGAACTCAAAGGCTGCCGCGTGTTGCCGGGGTTGAAGCGGCGCTGGATATCATCACGTCCGGGCGTCAGGTCAAAGCGGACGAAGCTGCGAAGCTTGGTGTGATTGACAAGGTCATAGACGGCGACCCTCGGGAGATCGGTCTTGCCTATGCAAACGAGCTGCTGTCAGCCGGCACACCGCGCCGCGTCGTCAGCGCGTTGCCAAACCCCGATCCGATTGATTTTTCCGCCGCGATTGCGGCGATTGACGCAAAGTCGCGTGGTCAGTTGTCGCCGCTGCAGGGCGCGCGCGCGGTCCAAGCTGCGACAGAACTGCCTTACCCTGCGGGTTTGAAGCGCGAGCGCGAGCTGTTCATGGAGTTGATGAACAGCAACCAAAGAAAAGGCCTGATCCACGCTTTCTTTTCAGAGCGGGCCGTTGGAAAGCTGTCCGAACTTAAAGGGGTCGAGCCGCGGCCCGTTGAGAAATTGGGCGTGATCGGTGGTGGGACAATGGGCGCCGGTATCGCAACCGCTGCGCTTTTGTCCGGTCTTTCGGTCACAATGCTTGAAATGTCAAACGAGGCCGCTTTGGCCGCCAAAGGACGGATCGAATCCAATATGGGCGGCGCGCTCAAGCGCGGTAAGATCACGGCAGAGCAATTCGACCACTTGTCGAACACTGCGCTGCAGCTCTCTACCGACTATGAGTCTCTTCGTGATGCGGATCTGGTGATCGAAGCGGTTTTCGAGGACATGTCCGTCAAGAAGGACGTGTTCAAAAAACTAGATGCCGTTTGCAAACCCGGTGCCATTTTGGCGTCAAACACCTCTTACTTGGACATCGACGAAATTGCATCAGTGACCCAGCGCCCATCAGACGTGCTGGGCCTGCACTTCTTTTCGCCGGCTCATGTCATGAAACTGCTCGAGGTGGTGGTTGCCGACGGCACCGCCCCGGACGTGGCAGCCACAGGGTTCGCCTTGGGCAAACGACTGGGCAAAGTTTCGGTACGTGCCGGGGTCTGTGACGGGTTCATTGGCAATCGAATTTTGTCGGTTTACCGCACATGCGCCGATCACATGATCCTTGATGGGGCATCCCCATATCAGATCGACAAGGCGCTGGAAGCGTTCGGCTTTGCGATGGGCCCGTTCGCTGTGGCGGATTTGGCGGGCCTCGACATTGGTTGGGCTGTGCGCAAACGCAAGCGCGCCGAAGGTTTGGACCCCAGAGCACGGGACAGCTCCTATGCAGATAAGCTGTGTGAAGACGGGCACTTTGGGCAGAAGACCGGCAAAGGATACTACGATTACGCAGCAGGACCGAAAGCACGGGTTCCAAACCCTGATGTCTTGCCGTTGATCGAGGCCGAGCGCGCGGACCATGGTATAAGCCCCCGCACGTTCGCGGACGAGGAAATCGTGCGCCGCTACATGGCGTCAATGGTGAATGAAGCGGCCAGGGTCGTGGGAGAGGGAATTGCGCGCCGCCCGCTTGACGTGGATATGACCTTGCTCTTTGGCTACGGGTTTCCGCGATACTGGGGCGGTCCCCTGAAATGGGCTGACATTGAAGGCTTGGATGCCTTGCTGGCCGATATCAAATCCTGGGCCAAGGAAGACCCATACTTTTGGCAACCGGCGCCCTTGCTCGAAGAGCTGGTCGCAGACGGGCGCACATTCGACGATCTCAACAAGTCTGCTGCATAGCGGCGTGAAAGGACAAACAAGATGGATTTGAGCTATTCCTCCGAAGACCTTGCCTTTCGTGACGAGGTAAAAGCGTTTCTGGACGAGAAACTCACCTCGGAGCTGCGCGAAAAAGTGCGTGGCCGTGGTGAGCTGACAAAAGAAGATATGGATGGGTGGCACGCTGCGTTGAACGAGCGCGGCTGGCTTGCCGCAAATTGGCCCAAAGAGTTTGGCGGCGCTGAATGGAATGCCGTGCAGCGCCATATCTTTGAAGAAGAATGTGCGTTCGCCGACGCCCCGCGCATTGTGCCGTTCGGGCTTTCGATGCTGGCGCCCGTGTTGCAAAAGTTCGGAACCAAAGCCCAACAAGATCACTACTTGCCACGCATCCTCAGCGGCGAAGACTGGTGGTGCCAAGGATACTCAGAACCCGGGGCCGGATCCGACCTTGCTTCGTTGAAGACAAAAGCGGTGCGAGACGGTGACCATTACATTGTGAATGGCCAAAAGACATGGACCACGCTTGGCCAATACGCGAACTGGATTTTCTGCCTTGTTCGAACGGACCCGAGCGCCAAGCAACAAGAGGGCATATCTTTTCTTTTGATCGACATGGCGACACCCGGTATCGAAGTGCGCCCGATCATCTTGTTGGATGGAACGCACGAAGTGAACGAGGTTTGGTTCACCGATGTCCGGGTGCCGGTCGAAAACCTTGTCGGCGAAGAAAACAAGGGTTGGACGTATGCCAAGTACCTGCTGACCCATGAGCGCACCAATATTGCCGGAGTCGGCGCGTCGCAGGCTGGGCTGGACGCGGTTAAACGCATGGCGCGCGCCGAAAGGTCGGGCGGGCGTCCGCTGATCGAAAACCCGTATTTCGCAGCCCGCGTCGCGCAAGTGGAAATTGACTTGATGGCCATGGCGACAACCAATTTGCGTATCATATCCAAGGCCGCTGCCGGTCAAGCGCCGGGCGTGGAAAGCTCCATGTTGAAGGTCAAAGGTACGATTATTCGGCAAGAACTGAACGATCTGGCCCGCCGCGCTGCGGGACCATATGCCATGCCTTTCGCATCTGAAGGTCTGGAAGGAGACAATGACCCTGTCGGTCCCGATTATGCCGGCCCAACCGCTGCCGCATATTTCAACAATCGCAAGTTGTCGATTTTTGGCGGGTCCAATGAAATTCAGCGTGGCATCATCGCCAAAGTACAGCTCGGGGGGGCAGGATGAACTTTGAGCTGACCGAAGAGCGGCAAATGCTGCAAGATACGCTGCGGCGTTTCTTGGACGACCGCTACACCACCGAAGCCCGTAATGCGACCATCGACAGTGAAACCGGTCTGGACGCCGGTTTTTGGGCGGAAATGGCGGAGCTGGGGGTTATCGGGGCCCTGTTTTCTGAGGAAGACGGCGGCTTTGGCGGTGCGGGTTTCGATCTGACGACCGTGTTTGAGGAGTTGGGTCGGGCCGGTGTCGTCGAGCCATTTCTGGAAACCGCCGTGTTGGGCGGTGGGTTGATCGCGGCTTTGGGTACGGAAGACCAGAAAACAATCGTCCAGGCGGTGATCGCGGGCGAGAGTCACTTGGCATTCGCGCATGGCGAGCCGAGCAGCCGATATGATGTTTCTAGGGTCGAAACAACCGCACGCGAGACCGAGGCCGGGATTGTACTAGACGGCCGAAAGGCCGTGGTGGTCAATGCAGAGGCGGCAAGTCATCTGATCGTTTCTGCGCGGGAAGCCGGCGCACCCGACGATACCGATGGCATTTCCCTGTTTCTCGTGTCGTCTGAGGTGACCGGGTTGTCGATGCGGGGCTACCCGATGCTGGCCGGCGGTCGCGCTGCCGAAGTTACCTTTGACAGTGTCGCCGTGACCGATAGGGCGCGCCTTGGCGCTGCCGGCGTGGCCTTTCCGGCGATCGAGACACAGATCGCCGCGGCAAACGTCGCGCTGGCTGCGGAAGCCTTGGGTGCGATGGAAACCGCCACCACGTTGACACGTGACTACTTGATGACGCGCAAACAGTTCGGGCGCCCGATCGGCACCTTTCAGGCCCTTGCGCACCGGATGTCCGATTTGCTTATCGAACTCGAGCAGGCCCGCTCGGCCGTGATCAATGCGGCTGGGCATCTGGGCAGTGCACCAGTTGCGCGTGACAAACAGATCGCCGCGGCGCGCAATCTGCTGGGGCGGGTCGGTCGTCTGGTGGCCGAAGAAGCGATCCAGATGCATGGTGGTATAGCGATGACGCAGGAATACGAACTGGCCCATATCGCCAAGCGCATCGTAATGACCGACCATCGGTTTGGCGATACGGACTACCACTTGGAACGGTTCATTGCCCTCAGCGCAGCCTGATCCAATGTCGCCCGGCCTCGACGAGGTCGGCAGCGGTGCTCAGGCTTTGGTGGGGTACGAGATTGATCTGACCCCCGGGGACGGGTCTGCCCACATCATTCTGGACATTGAACCAAAGCACTTGAACCGCAACCAAACGCTGCATGGCGGCATTATTTCAATGATGCTGGATGCGGCTGCGGGATTTGCGGCATCGCGGTCGTCAGCCAAGGTCGGGTTTACACCGGTCTTCACCGTCTCTCTGACAACCCATTACCTTGCGCCCGCTCGTTCGGGCCGTGTTGTGACAACCGGTAAGTTTGTCGGTGGAGGATACAAGATTCTGTATGCTGATGCCGTGATGAGAGACGCGAGCGGACACGCTTTGGCCACGGGGTGCGGTGTGTTCAAACGTGATTTGAAAGGATCAAAATGATGGCCTTGGCGCGTGTTGATCGGCAAGGCGATCGGCTGGTGGTTGTGAACTTGAACAGCGCGCGGCGCGGCGCGCTTTCGCCCGAACTTTACGATGCCATCCTGGGCGCTGTCCAGGCGGCCAGGGATCCTAAGGTTGGCGCGATCATCCTGACTTCCGAAGGCGGATATTTCTGCGCAGGAGGCGATTTGAACCTGATCCGGGAACGACAGGGCCTGAGCGAGGCAGAGCGGCGCGTGCGGATCGAGCACTTGCATGATTGTGTCCGTGCCATCCGATCCAGCGAGGTCCCTGTGATTGCAGCCGTCGAAGGCGGCGCAGCAGGCGCGGGTCTTTCGATTGCCCTGGCCTGCGACTTGATCGTGGCTGCGACAGGTGCCAAGTTCGTGGCGGCCTATGTCAAGGCCGGTCTGGTGCCAGATGGGGGCCTGACCTCCGCTTTGGCCCGAACGGTCCCGCGCCAGCTGGCCATGGAAATGTGTTTGCTTGGCAAACCGGTCGTCGCCGAACGAATGGCGGAGCTGGGTGTCGTGAACTCGGTAGTGCCACCCGGCACGGTTGATGCCACGGCGCATAAGCTGGCGGACGCTCTGGCGCAGGGCCCCAGAAAGGCACAGCACGTCATACGATCTGCGGTTGCTCAGGCCTATGAAACACGGGAAGCAGAACAACTGACACACGAGCGGAACAGCATGGCCTCTGCCATTGGCACAGACGAGGCTGAAGAGGGTATTGATGCGTTTCTGGCCAAGCGCCCTCCGGATTTTCGCCGTCTTCGGGGCTAGTCATGGACCGCATTCACCATTTGATTGACAAACACATCGCAACCCGTGGCGCCGCGCCCGCGTTTTCTGACAGCTTGGGATACAGTTGGACATATGATCAACTGGGTGCTGCAGTGGTTGATTTGGCCGACCTGTTTGACAGACTTGGGGTCGGCCCGGGTTCCCGTGTCATGGTGCTGGCAGAAAACTGTAATGCAGCGGTTGCATCTGTTTTTGCCGCCTCTCGCAGGCATGCTTCGGTCATTCCCATCAATGCGCGTCAAACATCAAGCGAGGTGGAACGCATTGTCGGTCACGCCGATCCCGAACTGATCCTGTTCACATCTGAGGTTTCTGCCGAGGCTCGGGCGCACGCAGAACGACTGTCGGCGCGGCAAGTGTCGGGTGCATTCGGAACCTTGCATCTTTTAGACCGGTCAGCCGACCCAGATGTGGAAAGTGATGTTGCTGTTCAGCTTTATACGACGGGAACCACAGGCACCCCAAAGGGCGTTATGCTGACCCACACGAATGTACGCTTTGGCGGCAAAACCTCTGCCCATCTTCGTGGTATGCAGCAATCGGATATCATTTATGGCGTTTTGCCTATGACGCATGTGTTCGGTTTGTGCTCAATCGTAATTGCTGCAACGTTGATTGGCGCTCCGGTGCGGTTGGAGGCCCGGTTTGATGTAGCCAAGCTGTACAAGGCGTTGGGCGAAGGCGTGACACTGTTGTCAGCAGTACCGCAAATGCATGCTTTGCTGATGCAATACACCAAGGAACAAGGGTATGAGCGTCTGGAAAACAGTGCGTTGCGTTATGTTTCCTCGGGTGCGGCCCCGTTGGATCCTGCGTGGAAACGCAAGGCCGAAGCTTTTTACGGCGTGGCCATTCAAAACGGGTATGGCCTGACTGAAACGACGGCCGGCGTTGCGGCGACCAGCAACACAATCGGCGATCCGGACATTTCGGTCGGGCCAGCCATGGATGGGGTGGAGCTGAGGATTGACGAGTCTGCGCCCGGCGGCGGCGTCGGAACCGGAGAGGTTCTTGCGCGTGGCCCAAACATCATGAAAGGGTATTTTCGCAATCCCGAGGAAACCGCCAAGGTCCTGCAACCGGACGGTTGGTTGCGCACCGGAGATCTGGGCCGGATCGATGAAAAGGGACATCTTCACATTCTTGGCAGATCCAAGGAACTGATCATTCACGGTGGGTTCAACGTCTATCCACCAGAGGTCGAAGCCGCGCTGAACGATCATCCTCAGGTCATTCAGGCCGCAGTGATCGGCCATATGGTCGATGGCGATGAAAAGGTGCTAGCCTTTTGCCAGGTCGCGGAGGGCGATGAACCCACGGTGGATGATTTGCGCGCTTTCGCGGCTAGCCGGTTGGCCGGTTACAAACGACCCAGTCGCATCATCTTGGCGACGGCCTTGCCTGCAGCGCCAACGGGCAAAATCCTGAAGCACAAGCTTGCGGCCCACTTTGCCGAAGAACTGAAAGTGCCGTTGTCCAAGTGATTTTGGTCCGGAGAAGCCGCGAGGTCTGCTCGGCGTACCAAAGTTTCGGGCGCCCGGTGGTGACACTGGCCTGCAGCGGGACAGCGGGTGGTCCTATGCCCAAACGCCCTCGGCTGCGGCGCGGATGGCGCGAATGTTGTCGCCATAAGCTGCCTGAGCCGCAACAGACCCCCCCTTGAAGACCGCCGAACCTGCGACAAGCACGTCGGCGCCGGCTTGCGCCACGAGCGGCGCTGTCGTTGGATCAACGCCACCATCAATTTCGATGTGCACGGGGCGATCTCCGATCATGTCGCGCAGGGCGCGTACTTTGCCGATCTGATCACGCAGGAACTTTTGCCCTCCGAAACCGGGGTTCACGGTCATCACGCAGACCAGGTCCACCATATCAAGCAGGGGCGCCACCGCTTCGGCCGGTGTGCCGGGGTTGAGAGCCACGCCCGCCTTTGCCCCGGCACCGCGAATGGCCTGCAAGGTACGATGGATATGCGGGCCGGATTCCACATGCGCGGTGATGATATCTGCGCCCGCAGTGGCAAACGCGTCGATATAAGGATCGACCGGCGCGATCATCAGGTGCACGTCCATCACTGTGCGAATATGAGGTCTGATGGCGGCGCAGGTGTTCGGGCCGAACGTGATGTTCGGC
>CAWUIW010000082.1:0-12309 GCA_963922515.1 uncultured Rhodobacterales bacterium
CTAGCCCCGCCGCGCGACTCGCGCGAGCGTGCCCGCCCGCGTGCCCTTTGGATCGTGGGTGTGTCAAACGTGGAGGCTGACTTGGAGTTGGATCATCTGGCCGTGTCCGGCGCGGCACTGGAGGCCGCGACAGCGCATGTTACGGGTGCACTGGGCGTCCCCATGCAAAGGGGCGGTCAGCATGCCGTTTTCTTTACGCACAACACGCTTTTGGGGTTGGAAGACGATCTGTATCTGGAAGCCATCGCCATCGATCCACAGGCCCGTCAACCACTGCGCCCGCGCTGGTTCGATCTGGATCGGTTTCAGTGCACTCCGCGTCTGACCAATTGGATTTGCCGGGTCGACGATTTGGACCGGGTTGTCGATCAGATCGACTTGCCGCTTGGAAAGCCGGTCGATCTGCAGCGTGGGGATCTCCGTTGGCGTATGGCAGTTCCGGAAAGCGGTTGCTTGCCGTTCGACAATCTGGCCCCCGCGTTGATCGAGTGGCAGACCGACGAAACGCCGCCCCGCCGGCTGACGAACAGCGGGTGCCGCTTGCTCGTGTTTGATCTGGTCCATCCGGAGGCCAAGGCATTACAGGACGCGCTATCGCCGTATTTTTCCGATGATCGTGTGCGGTTTCACACAGGGGCTGCCCCGTCTTTGCGCGCCACTTTCGACACACCTTTGGGACCGCGGGTTCTTGTATGATCATTCGCGATGCTACCCCGAATGACGCGATGGCGATTTGCAAGATCTGGAACGCGGTCATCGCAGAAACACTGATCACTTTCACATCTGCGCCAAAGACCCCGGTCGAGGTGGCAAGGATGATCGCGGATCGATCCGGTCTGTTCTTGATCGTCGAAGCTGAACAATCGGTGCTTGGATTCGCAACGTGCGGCGCCTTTCGCGCCGGTCCGGGCTATCGCTACACGCTGGAGCACACCATTTTGCTGCGCGATACGGCGCAAAACCAAGGGGTTGGCAGGCGTTTGATGAGCGTTTTGGAAAGTCGTGCACAGGCCAGCGGGGCGCGACGCCTTGTGGCCGGGATCAGCGGGAGCAACGACATCGCGATCGCGTTTCACGCCGCATTGGGCTTTGCAAAGGTCGGTCAATTGCCCGGGGTCGGCTACAAAAACGGGCAATGGCTGGATCTTGTGCTGATGCAGAAAAATCTGTGAATCTGACCTGACACTGGTGGAGCTCCGGGTTAAACTCTGACTATGTCCTTATGGAGCCGGATCACCGATGCGCTGAATGCGCTGCGGAAGGGCGAAAGCCTGACTGCGGTCTTCGAGCGTTTGCGCACACCGCCGGAAAAGTCGGTGGCCTTTGCCATCGCGGTGATCGCGCTTGGTGCCAAAATGGCCAAGGCAGACGGGCAGGTCACGCGGGATGAAGTGGCGGCGTTTCGCGAGGTGTTCCAGATTGCGCCGGGCGACGAACAGGGCGCCGCCAAGGTCTTTAACATGGCGCGCACGGATGTGGCGGGGTTTGAAGAATATGCCCGATCGGTCCGTCGCATGTTCGCAGATAATCCAAAAGCGCTGTGCGACTTGATCGAAGGTCTGTTTCACATCGCCATGGCGGACGGTACCTATCATCCGGGCGAAAACGACTACTTGGATCGGGTCGCCGATATCTTTGAAATTCCGGCGCCAGATTATCGAGCGTTGAAAGCTCGGTTCGTGCCTGATGCCGATCCTGATCCATTTTCGGTCTTGGGTGTTTCACCCGATACACCGCCGGAAGAAATACGGGCTGTTTGGCGTCGGTTGGTGCGTGAAACCCATCCCGATGCCATGATCGCCCGTGGTGTTCCGGAAGAGGCCATCAAGCTTGCGGAAAAGCGTTTGGTGATGATCAATCGCGCGTGGGAAGAGATCAACGGGGCCACCGCGTCGTAGCGCAGCAGTTACAAAAACAACGGAAATGCTTATGTTGTGGCCATGAGACGTTTGCTTTTGACAGCAACCTTTGTGTGCGCAGGGGCGATGCCGGCGCTGGCGCAGGACGACACCGATGCTTTGTCGTCTGCGCTGGAACGTGGCCTGCAGCTGCTTTTTGAAGGGCTGCAAGAAGACATGGGACCAGCGCTGGAAGACTTTAGGGCTTGGGCAGAGACGTTTGGACCGTCCATGCAAAACTTCATGGAAGAAATGGGCCCGGCTTTGAGCGATCTTTTCGACGAGGTTCAGGATTGGACAGCGTACGAGCCGCCGGAAATGCTACCAAACGGGGACATAATTATTCGAAAACGCCCACCTGCGCCCGACAAAGCGCCCGAAACGCCGCCCGACACAGCACCGGTGATCACCGACATATAATCATCAAGCCACCGGGCTAGAAACTTGGGCTGGGCGTACGATACGCACGCGGCTTTCCGCGTTCAGTGCGGATACCAGCGACTTAAATCGCGCGGCGGCCACCTCGCCAAAAAGCGGCTCTGCATCGGGTGTCAACAGCAGTTCGAGGCATCGTTTTTTCGGAAACCAGTTGAGCCGGGCCATTTGTGCGTCGTGACGCATCCACAGCATAGCCCCCAGGCGCATGGCCTTGCCCAAGGTTTCCGCCTGTTTCTGGTCTTTTTCACTCAGCAAATCGAAGAGCGGCGCAAAGCGCGTGCCTTCGCGCTTATTCTTGTACCGATGCAGCAAGGCCAAACCCAGAAAAACGCGTTCTGAGTGTTTTAGGCCACCCAAATTGGCGCGTGTTGCATAGTCGAAACAAACCTCGGCGCGGTAGTCGGGATGAGCCCGCCAACTGACGTCATGCAGCAGGCATGCAGCTTTGATCAGGCGTTTTTGCGCCGGGGAAGCCCCGTTGAACAGCGGCAGTACAAACCCGTTCAACATGCGACCGAAACCGGGCACGCGGGCATCCTTGGCTTCTGCAAAACGACACGATTCGATCAGTGGGTCGCGATCGCGCAGCGCCTGCGGCATCTGCTCATACAGCAAGCCCTCGCGAATGCCGTAGCTGGAAATTGCAATATCTTTCGGGCGAAAGGTGCGAACAAGGCGAGTCAATACTTCGGTGGCCAGTGGCACCAGCGCCATTCGGGATGCGGAGATGCCGCAGGCCGAGCGAAGCGCGTCCAGATCGCTGACTTCGATATACCGTGCCGTCGCGATCACGTCGGCGGCCGTCATCCGATATTCGTGCAATACTCGTAGCGGGTATTTTCGGCGTTCCATATCTATCCGCGCAATGGCACGCCAACTGCCACCGACCAAGAACAGACGATCGCGCTGGTCGCCCATCTGCGCGCGCAGATCTTCCATCGTGGCCCGGATATGGGCCAACCGCCCCTTTTTGCCCCCAGACAAGGTTTGCAGTTTCAGCGGGCCAAGCGAGGAGGTGACGCGTTTGCCAACCACCCCTTCGGAAATTTCTGCCAGCTCCATCGAAGACCCGCCAATATCGCAGACAAGCCCATAACTGCCGGGCCATCCCAGCAGAACGCCCTGCGCTGACAGTCGCGCCTCTTCGTCGCCATCGATGATATGAATTGTCAGCCCGGTCTGCTCCAGCACTTCGGCGCAGAACTCCGCGCCGTCCGCGGCATCGCGAACCGCAGCGGTTGCGACAGCGGTCAGCGGCGGCACGTCCATGCCATTGGCCAAGGTTTGAAACCGATGAATCGCGGCCAAAGCGCGCGTGCGACCTTCGGGATTCAGCCGCCCTGTTTCGGCAAGCCCGGCACCTAGTCCGCACATCACCTTTTCATTGAAAAAATAGGCCGGCGAGCGGGCCGCGCCGTCAAACATCACCATGCGGACGGAGTTTGACCCTACATCAACGACACCAACGCGCGAGAGCGCGCGCGCTGAAGGATCATTAAATAGCGGTCGCCCAAACGGTCCCCAATCGCCGCTGGCACTGTCCGATTGTATGATCATGGCAGCCTCGGAACTTATGCGACCACAACATGCGCCAAGCTTTTAGACCGGTCAATCTAGATGTTGAAGATACGCAGTATCAACCTTCAGTGTGCGTCAACTGTGGCACGTCGGATGCACCCGCGGACCCGCGCCCGGACAGCGACGGGTTCTCCATGAAAAACCGGTGGCAATTGAACGCGAATTCACCCTCTGGAACCGCGCTGCGTGTGTGGCTTCCGTCGGGGTTCATGACCCAGCTTTGTGCTACATCCGCCAAGTTAGCCGCCATGATCTGGTTCACGATCTGAGCCTTCACGGTGGCGTTGTGAATTTCTACCAAGGTTTCCACGCGCCTGTTCAGGTTGCGCCCCATCCAGTCTGCAGATGAAATGAAAACACGAGAATTGGCGCTGGGCAGACCATGCCCGTTGCCGTAGCACACGATGCGCGAGTGCTCGAGAAATCGACCGATTACCGATTTGACCCGGATATTCTCACTCAATCCCTTGATGCCGGGGCGCAGGCCACAGATGCCGCGGATCACAAGGTCGATCTTTACGCCGCCCTGGCTGCCGCGGTACAGCGCATCGATCACTTCGGGGTCAATAAGCGAGTTCATCTTTGCCCAGATTTCGGCTGGGCGCCCGGCTTTTGCGTGCCCAATCTCGACATCAATCATCTCGATAAGGTTCTTTTTCATGGACTTGGGGGAAAGTGACAGGTTTTCCAGCGCTTCTGGTTGCGCGTAGCCCGACAGAAAGTTGAACACCTTAGTCGCATCCCGGCCCAGGGCCGTGTCGCAGGTAAAAAAGCTCAGATCGGTATAAATACGGGCCGTAATAGGGTGATAATTGCCGGTTCCATAATGGGTGTATGTCACCAGTTGCTTGCCTTCGCGGCGTACCACTTTGCTGATTTTTGCGTGGGTCTTCAGGTCCATGAAGCCGTAGACGACATGCGCCCCCGACCGTTCCAGCCGCCGCGATTGCCGGATGTTCGCAGCTTCGTCAAAGCGCGCCTTAAGCTCGACCAGTGCCGTAACAGATTTCCCGTCTTCGGCCGCCTCGCACAGAGCTTCGACAATCGGTGAGTTCTTTGATGTGCGATACAAGGTTTGCTTGATTGCAACGACATTCGGGTCCGCCGCCGCTTGTTTGAGAAACCGCACAACCATATCGAACGTTTCGTAAGGATGGTGCAGCAGCATGTCCTTTTGCCGGATGGCGGCGAACATGTCGCCGTCATGGTCCTGCACGCGCTCGGGTACCCGCGGGGTAAAGTTCGACCACAACAGATCCGGACGTTCGCCCGTTACGAGTTCACCCAGGTCGGCCATCCCGATCATGCCATCCACTTCGATCACTTCGTCCGGCCGTACGTTCAGTTCGTCCATCACCAGCGATTTCAAAGCTTCTGGTGCACCCGATGTGTGCGTCAGGCGCACCACTTCGCCGCGGCGGCGCCGTTTCAACGCGACCTCGAATTCGCGTACGAGGTCTTCGGCTTCTTCTTCGACTTCCAGGTCACTGTCGCGCAGAACGCGAAACCCGAAATGTGACTTGATCTTGTATCCCGGAAACAGGCGGTCGATGTGAACCAACACCAGCTCCTCCAGGGGCAGGTACCGCAACACGCCTTTTGCCGTGGGCAGGCGCAAGAAACGATCAATTTGACCCGGTATGGGCAACAGGGCCTTCAACGGGCGTTTGCCCTTCGTGCGTTCCAATTGCAGGGCCAGCGAGAATCCGGTGTTCGGAATAAAGGGAAAAGGATGCGCCGGGTCCACGGCCAGTGGCGACAAAACCGGGAACACTTCTTGCAGGAACACGTCCGCCAGATAGTCGGCATCGCTTTTGGTCAAGGCGTGACGATCCAGAATTTCGATACCTGCGGCTTTCATCAACTGTTTGAGGTCAGCCAACACCCGCTGCTGCGCGCGCATCAGTTTGCGGGCATCTTCATCGATCAGGACAAGCTGTTCTGCCGGGGTGAGGCCGTCCTGGGCGGGGGTGGTGTTGCCGGTCAGGGCCAGTTCCCGAAGCCCGGCCACGCGAACGGTGTAGAACTCGTCAAGATTGTTGGCCGAGATCGATAGAAATCGCAATCGTTCCAGCACCGGAACACGCGGGTTCTCGGCCTCTTCCAAGACGCGCCAGTTGAAACCCAACCAGCTGAGTTCCCGGTTGTAAAAACGCGCTGGGCCTTTCAAGTCCAGATCGGGCAGATCAAGGGGCTCGGGAAATCCGGACTTCAGAAAATCGGCTTGGGTCATGCGGGCGAATGCGGGCTCTTGCGACAATGGACGGGTGTGAGCCGACGAGATTACGTTTGTTTGCGCATTTCAGCAAGCACCTGCGCCGCAAAGGCCCGAGTGAGGTTGCGCTTTTCCGCCAAACTGCCCTGATCAAGGCAATCCACAATCTCGGCCGCTGCGATAAACGAGCGATCGATCTGGCCAACCAGATAGGGAATGACATCCGGGCGCGGAGAAATCTGGCGATCTGCAAAGAGTTTTGCCAAAACGGCCAGCAACAACGCATCATCGGGTTGCGTCAGGGCCACTTGGTGGGTGCCGGTCAGTCGGCTTTGCAGGTCAGCCAGCGCAAACCCCCATGTTTTAGGCGCACCCTGACCGGTGAACAGCAGCTTGCGGCCGTCCGAAAGGGCTAGGTTGTGCAGATGAAACAGCGTGGTTTCCGCCGCCATGTCCCCGAGAATTTCATGCACGTCTTCCACCGCCAGGTGGGTGGAGGCAAGGGGTGGCACCTCTTCTTCCTTCAGCATTGCGGCCTTTACGATCCGCGCGCCGCTTTGCGCCGCCCAGACATGAGCAAGGTGGCTCTTGCCGGAGCCTTCCGGTCCGTAGAGCAAGAGCTTTCCCTGGGGCCAGTCCGCCCAGGTGTCAATCAGAGCCACGGCCAGTGCATTGGCGGGAGACACAAAGAAATCGTGGCGCCCCAATGCCGGTTTGGTGGGCAGGTCGAAGTTCAGCTGCTCGGACATGTCAGTCTTCGCCGCGCCCGGAAACACCTAGGTACAGTAAGCTGTCTTTGTACTGCTCAACGGCAAAACGGATGACAACGCCCAATGCGGCGGCGATTGGCACTGCCACGAGCATGCCCACAAAGCCAAAAAGGGCGCCGAAGACGGATAGGGCCAAAAGCAACCAGACCGGATGCAGACCGACCGACCCCCCCACCAGCTTAGGGGTCAGGAAATTGCCTTCGGCAAACTGACCGGCCATGAAAATGAATGCGACCAGTCCGATTTGCAGCCAGTCGCCCCAGAATTGGAACAGGGCAAGCCCGATCGCCAAAGCGCCGCCGATCAGCGCGCCGAGGTAAGGGATAAACGTGATCAGACCCGCGATCGATCCGATGGCAAGACCAAAGTTCAGACCCACCGCCATCAGTGCAATGGCGTAATAGGTGCCGAGGATCAGGCACACCGTGCCCATCCCGCGGATGAACGAAGACAGCGTGTTGTCAATTTCGCCAGCCAGTCGGCGTATGGTCGGCGCATGATCGCGGGGCAGTAAATCATCGATGTTCGCGATCATGCGGTCCCAATCCAGAAGGAGATAGACGGCCACGACGGGTACGATGATCACGAGGATGGCGATGTTGATCAAGGACGACGCCGAAACAAGGGCGGATTCGATGATGCTGCCCAGCCGCTCTTGGATCGTCTCGCCAAAAGTTGCCAGATACTGCCGGAAGCTAGACTGTTCATCAAGCACAGCGGGGAAGTTCTGCTTGATAAAGCTTTGCAGGTTCTGCGCCAGTTGGGGCGCCAAATTGACCAGATCAATAATCTGACCGATCAGTGCCGGGATCACCAGCAAAAGGACAAGCACGCACACGATCACAGCGCACACCGTGATCACACCTGTCGCTGCTACGCGGCTCAGTCCCATACGTTCCAGCCTGTCGGCAATGGGGTCAATGAAATACGCAATTGCCGCACCCAGAACAAACGGCAAAAGTACATCGCCCAGAAACCATAGGATCAGGACGAAAACCGCGGTCGCGATTCCCCAATACGTCAATTGCTGTTTAACGGGCAAAGCCATGGCGCCTCTTGTGCTGCGCTGCTGATGTTGCGCATGACGCGCACAGGCGCAAGAGGCTCATCCGGTTTTTTGGCCGCGGCGCCGGCCAGGATCCGGCCGCACGAAACGCGCGGCCGGATGAGATATGCAGGCGTTTAGTGGCAGGCCGGGCGCTCACCAGGCAGCAAGACTTTGTCGACCACGTGAATGACGCCGTTGTCGGCCTGAATGTTTGCGATCACGACGTTGGCCACGTCGCCGGTGCCATCGGCGATGCTGACACCGTTTGCGTCTTTGGTGATGCACAAACGCTCCGAGGCCAGAACCGGCTTGAAGTAGTTGGAACCGGCCGGGATCATTTCCGCGGTCAATTCGCGGTCATCGACATGGTACAGCAAGACATTGACCAATTGGTCGCGGTTTTCCGGCTGAAGCAGTGTTTCAACAGTCCCGGCAGGCAGCGCGGCAAACGCATCGTTAACCGGCGCGTACACAGTGAACGGGCCCGGACCTTGCAGAGTGTCGACAAGTCCGGCGGCGCTCACGGCGGCGACCAGAGTCGAAAAGCGGTCGTCGCCCGCGGCGATGTCAACAACCGTGGCCGAGGAAGCGGCCGTGGCAAACGAGGCGGCGGCAATGGCCGCCGCAGCAAAACTGCGGATCGATGTCATGATTTTTTGTCCTTTTAATCAGCGACATGCTGGTTTGCATGTGCCACTGGTTACGGCGTGAAAACCAAGTTGGGTTTGTGTTTTCACCAATCTGTCATATTACGTGATCGCATATGTGGTCGTACATGGCGCATGTGTTGCGAGGCGTGTGTGACCCGATAAGTGAGTAGCGAGTGGAATGGCTCTGCCCGAAGTAAATGTTCAAGACAACGCGCCAGACGCAAATGCGCCCGATGCCAGCGATGTGCTTGCGCTTATCAATGACATTGCCGAGGCGCGTTCTGTTGAATGCGTCTGGCGGCGACTGACGGCGGGTTTGCTGCGTTTTGGGTTCAGGCGCGTCAACTACGGGCTCACCCTGAACCTGGTCGGCAAGAGCATTGGTGATCCGGTCGATGTCCTGTTTCTGAGCACGCATGCATTGGATCGCGTGCGCGCCCATCATGAAACTGGCTTTTACCTTCGAACGCCGGAGTATCGCTGGGTCCTGGAAAATGTGGGTGCCGTTTCCTGGGGCTGGACAAAGGCAGAGCGCGTCGCCGGACGGCTCAGCCCCGAGGAATGTGCGGCCATGGATGAGCTCAACGCCAATCGAAGCCGGGCCGGCTATTCCATCAGTTTTGCCGAAACACGCCAACGGTCCAAAGGCGCCATGGGTCTGGCCGCATGGCGCGGCGCCACGCAAGACGATGTCGACGCGCATTGGCGCGACGTGGGTGCTTCGGTTCTCGCAATTTGCAACATGGCGCATTTCAAGATCGTCGAAATGCCTTTACCGGTCGGGCGCAGTGTGCTCACGCAAAGGCAACGCGAGATGCTGGAATGGATCGCAGATGGCAAAACACTCCAGGACATCTGCGTTCTGACGGATTTGTCGCTCAGTTCGGTTGAAAAGCACCTGCGCCGCGCTCGCATCGCGTTGGATGTGGAAACCACGTCGCAAGCCGTGGCCAAGGCGGCGTTCCTGAACCAGATGTTCGTTGCGAAACAACCGTCTCCGATTTCCGGCATATGAGGATTTCCGCACGTTGCGGGACCAGTCACGTCACGGTTAGTTCAAGGTGTTTCGTGAGTGGAGATTTCTGACCCGGTCACGCGTGGCAACCGGTGCCAATTTGCACCGCTTTGATCTGCGTGCCGGGACTGCATGAAGAAATCTGCCCGGGTCCCGGGCACGAAGAAGGTCCGTTGTGAATCTGTCCCCACAGGCCCTTTGGACCGGTTTGAGGCGGCGGTGATATTGATCTGCACCGCCGCCTCTTTCTCTCAACGTGCCGCACCTTGCCAAGTCGTGCCTATTCCGCCAAAAGTCGCGCGACGTGAGACAACCATGTGATACAGTCCGATGCGCCTTAGCCGATACTTTCTGCCAGTCTTGAAGGAAAACCCGTCTGAAGCCCAGATCGTCAGCCATCGCCTGATGCTGCGTGCGGGTATGATCAAGCAGCAGGCGGCCGGCATCTATTCCTGGCTGCCGCTTGGGTTTAAGGTGTTGAAGAACATCGAGAACATCGTGCACGAAGAACAAATTCGTGCCGGTCACATCCCCATGCTGATGCCAACATTGCAATCAGCGGACTTGTGGCGCGAAAGCGGGCGGTATGATGGGTATGGCGAGGAAATGCTGCGCATGAAGGATCGCCATGATCGCGACATGCTGTATTCGCCCACCGCCGAAGAACTGTTCACTGACGTCTTCCGCGCCCATGTCAGCAGTTACAAGGATCTGCCGCTGACGCTGTATCAGATTCAGTGGAAGTTTCGCGACGAAATCCGCCCGCGGTTCGGTGTGATGCGCGGGCGTGAGTTTTTCATGAAAGACGGCTACAATTTCGACCTCTCGAAAGAAGCGGCCTTGCACGCGTACAATCGCCATTTGGTGAGTTACCTGCGCAGCTACGAACGTATGGGGTTGCAGGCCATACCGATGCAGGCGGAGAGCGGGCCAATCGGTGGCGACTACACACACGAATTCCTGGTTCTGGCCGAAACAGGGGAATCCGGTGTTTTTTATGACAGCGAAATCACCGAGCTGACCTTTGGTGACCGCGACATCGACTATGACAAAGTGGATCAGTGTCAGGCCATTCTCGAGGAGTTCACCTCGCGCTACGCTCGCACGGACGACACGCATGACCCCGCCAAGTTTACCACGCAGGTGCCCGAAGAGCGTCGCCGCGAGGCCCGGGGCATCGAAGTGGGCCAGATTTTCTATTTTGGCACGAAATACTCGGACGCGATGAATGCAACGGTTCAGGATGCCGGTGGTGCGCAGGTTCCCATTCACATGGGCAGCCACGGCATTGGCGTCAGCCGTTTGCTGGGTGCGATCATCGAGGCCAGCCACGACGAAAACGGTATCATCTGGCCAGAAGGCGTGACGCCATTCCATTGTGGGATTGTCAACCTAAAGCAGGGCGACGAGGCGGCCGACGCCGCGTGCGAAACTCTCTATGCGGCTTTGACGGCCGCGGGGTTGGAGCCGCTCTATGACGATCGGAACGAACGCGCTGGTGGCAAGTTTGCGACAACGGACCTGATCGGGCTGCCTTGGCGCATCACCGTGGGGCCACGCGGTTTGAAAAATGGGGTCGTCGAACTGACATCAAGACGCACGGGCGAGAGCGTGGAATTGCCGCCTGAAGAGGCTGTTTTGCAGGTTGTGGCCAAATACAAACCCGCGCTCTGAACATGGTCGGCATCCACCCGATGCCGCAGACGGTGCCCGGACTGGGGGCTGCGTCTGCATGGCTGAGGGATGGCGACACTGTGGTGTGCATCGCAGACCGAGCAGCATCCGACGCCGCTGCGGCTGCGGTGCAGGACAACATCACATGTGGGGTCCACGTTCACTGTGCGCAAAACGTAGCATCCAGCTTGTTTGAGAGACACCTGCAGGTGCGTTGGGTGGCTTTGTGCCGTCCTGGGCGCGCGTATGACGACTTGCGCTCACTGCAGTCGCAGGTCGCGTCCCAACAGGTTGATCTTTTGACGTTCGACGGGTCAGGGGTGTTGGTGCCCGAAGGGGCGACACTGCGTACGGCTTGGGCTTTTCTGAACCGCCACGACTACGCAGTTGCCCGGTTTCAAGACGACAATTTGCAAGAAATGTCCACGTGGGACAGCGCCTTTGAAACTGACGCCACCGTCCAGTTCATTGCGATCAGCCGGCGCATCTTTGACCTGCTTCTAAACCGTCCGAACACCAGCATGGCCACGCCACCCGATGCGTTCGTGCTATCGCCGGATATGCCGCTGGACTACGCACTAAGCGCCAGACTGAAACGCGCGTCTACGATCCGCGCCACAGTCTCGTTTGCCAAAGGTACGGCACGCTCGGTGCACGTTTTGGACGACTGGCTGCTGACATGCGGCTACGTGCGCAGGCTTGCCCGGTCTGTGACAGACACGGCAGAGGCCGAAGCGATTTATGTCAAAAGGCCGGTCGTTTCCTGTTCTGCCCTGCGTACGATGGGTCGTTTCGCCAATCAGCTGTTTCAGTACATGTTCATTCAGGCATACTCAGATGAGCATGGCTTCATTGCGCGGCATCCTGTTTGGGCGGGCGATGACATGTTCAATTGTGCGCCGGGAGTGGCGGTTCTGCCCGATGCAGCCCGGACAATTGAGGAAACGGAGTACGAGTTCGCTACATCCTCGGTTCCCAATGATCCGCATCCCCAGCCGGGCGCGGATTTCCGCGGATATTTTC
>CAWUIW010000083.1:0-12303 GCA_963922515.1 uncultured Rhodobacterales bacterium
CGCTAAAAACTCGGCCAGAACCGATGGTGCCGCCGCATTCGAATTGAAATAGGCGAAGAAGCGCGGGTGCTGCCAATGCGTGATACCGGGCATGACGATGTCTTCGAAGTCGCGAAAGACATCTTCCATGTTCTCGGGCGTTTCTGGCGGCGTCACAGGCAGCGCGTTCAGGATCTGGCCCGGTTGGGTTTGCGCCCGAACCGGTCGAGTCCCGACAGTCAGGTGATAGTCCTGCGTCCAATCCGCGACGCGGCGGCCCCATTTGCTGAATTCATCCCACTTCATGGCGCAAAAATCGGTTTGGCATCAAGTGTGCTGGGTTGCGGGGAAACACCGGCAAAGACAGAGCCATTTTCAAACCAACTGCGGGGCGCGGGGGCGCCCCATAAGGTCTGGCGTTGCGGGTCGTCCAGCGACCAGCGGATCGGTTCAAGGTCCGGGTCACATGTTTGATAATCTGAACAATACAGCTCGATACGATGCCCATCTGGATCCAGCACATACAGAAAGAACGCGTTCGATATGCCGTGCCGACCGGGCCCGCGTTCGATGTTGTCGACATATCCAGTGGTGGCCATCAGATCGAGAAGGTCAATAATGTTCAGCGGGTTTGGCACCCAAAAGGCGGCATGATGCAGGCGGGGGCCCGTGCCGTTGGTAAAGGCCACGTCATGCACTCCTCCTTTACGGTGCATCCACGCAGCCCAGATCCTGCCGCTTTCATCATCCTCGGTGTACTCGGTGACCCGAAAACCCATTTCATTGTAAAAGCCGACACAGCCGTCGACATCGGCGGAGAACATGTTGAAGTGATCAATTCGTAATGGTTTCACTCCGTTGTAGAGCTTGTATTGCTGGTGGATTGTCGGCAGTCGATCCATTTGTACGTAAAACTCCAGCGGGATGCCCCAAGGGTCTTGCGCCCGAAGAGTTCTGCCCATGAACGGGCGATCCACCCATTCGGTTGGCAGACTTTTTGCTTTGAAAAAGGTTTCTGCCCTTTCCAAATCCTGCAGCTCAAACAGTTTGAAACCCAACACAGAAACTTCGGCCCGGTTCGCTTGTCTCAGGACAAGGCAGTGATGCCCCCGTTCTTCCAATGCTCGCATGAAAATCTGGTCGTCGTTTTCGTAGGTGACCTGCAGGCCCAGCGTCTCGACATAGAATGCACGGGACGCGGCAAGGTCGGTGACAGTGTATTCGACGTGGCTCAGCCTGAGAATGTTAAACGGCGGGTACAGTATGGGGTCGGGGACCGGCACGGCAGGCTCCTTTGTTTTTCTAGCCGCCCAGACGCGGGATACTATGGTGCCCGGTGGCAAAGCCGATGTGCTTTTGTTCCATGTAAAACTCAAACGACCAGTCGCCACCGTCGCGGCCGATGCCGCTGGACTTGACACCACCGAAGGGCGTGGGCAGGTGCCGGACATTCTCTGAGTTCACCCATATCATACCCGCTTCCAGATGTTCCGTGAACCTTAAGGCCCGCGTCAGGTTGTCAGTCCATACATACCCAGTCAGGCCATAGGGACTGTCATTTGCCATTTGCAGGGCCTCGTCTTCCGTGTCGAACGGAATCGCGGTCAGGACCGGGCCAAAGATCTCTTCCTGAGCGATACGCATCTGGTTTGTGGCATGGGTGAACAGCGTGGGGCGCACGAAATGCCCGGGTTCATCGGGTGCCGTGCCCCCCGCCGCAATGGTGGCGCCTTCGGCTTTTGCGGTTTCGAAATAGCGTGTGACCTTGTCGAAATGCGTATTGTGGATCAGTGGCCCGACTTCGGTAGATGGATCCAGCGGATGGCCGACACGGATGCCGTCCACCCGAGCGGCAAGTTTTGACAAGAACGCATCTGCGATCGTGGATTGCACAAGCAGTCGAGACGAGGAAGTGCATCGTTCGCCGTTGAGCGAATAGATCATGAAAATTGCAGCATCCAAGGCACGGTCAAGATTGGCATCGTCAAAGATGATGATCGGGTTCTTGCCGCCCAGCTCGAAATGAACGCGCTTCAGAGTGTCTGCACCCTGTTTCATGATCAGTGAACCTGTATGGCTTTCGCCGACAAAGGCGATGGCCTTGATATCGGGGTGTTCCGTCAAAGCCTTGCCTGCTTCTTCGCCAAAGCCATTGACCAGATTCCATACCCCCGGCGGCAGCCCGGCATCTTCTGCGATTTCCATCAGAATGCGCGCGGTGACCGGGCTGAACTCGGCCGGTTTGTGGACAACAGTGCAACCCGCAGCGAGTGCGGGCGCAATTTTCCATGTCGACAGCATGAAGGGCGTGTTCCACGGGGTGATCACACCTACGGGACCAATCGGAACCCGCGTTGTGACATTCATCAGAGTGGGCGATGGCAGCATTTGCCCGTCCCTCGCGGCGGGCGCTCGATCCGCAAAGAAGCGAAAGTTTTCAGCCCCGCGCAACGCCGCCTTGGACATGAACCGGATGGCTTGGCCCGTGTCCCAACATTCGGCCAGTGCGATATCCGATGCGCGTTCGACAATCTTGTCCGCTATGCGGTGGAGGATCGCTTTTCTTTCCGGGGCAGAAACGTCGCGCCAGCCTGGAAATGCGGCCTTGGAGGCCCGCGCGGCTGCATCGATATCCTGAGCGGTACCGCGGGCGACTTGGCAAATCATGCTCTCATCGACGGGTGAACGATTTTCAAACCATCGGCCCTCCGATGCGGGGCTGGCTTGGCCGCCGATCTGATTCAGGATGCCACCGGACTTGTATCGCTCAAGAATAGGGGCCAATTGCTGAATGTTGCTTGCGAGGTCAGACATCTGTTTTACTCCGATCCAGATGATCGCGGATCGTGTTGGTTTTGGGTGAATAAGCCGGGTCTATATCGCGGAGTTCCAGGGACAGGGCGACCGGGTGGTGTGTCATGACCGGCGTCAGAAACCGTTCGGCCGCCGCAAAGATCTGTTGCGTGGCGCGCTGCTTTTCATCCGATGTGCGCCCGGCGCGCAACCGAACGGAAATGTCCACGAACCCGTGTTTGGAATCTCCATCAGCGATACTGACGTGATGCGCCATGAACGCGCGCACCCGGATACCTGCCGTTGGGAAAACACCAGAGTCTACAGCGGCCAGTCGCAGCACGTCGCACAGGCCTGCGATATCGGCGACGGTTTCCATATTCGCCGAGTAATCGACCGCAATATGCGGCATATCGGCAACCTCCCTTTTATTAACATGTTATATAAATTTATGCATTCTGTCAACGACCCGCCAATTGGCCAAGACCCTTGCGCGTGTGTGGGGTAATCGGCAAAGCTAGTGCATGACCACAAAGTTGCCGACGACAGCACGTTCGTTGCCAATAGCGCTGCTGCGTGCGCGGGAAAGCGTAATGGGCCCCATTCGGGCCATGCTGAGCGACGCCGGCATCACGGAGCAACAATGGCGGGTTTTGCGAGTACTCGATGAAACCGGGCCGGCTGATCCAACCAAGATCGCCTTCGAAGCCTGTTTGCTTCTGCCCAGCCTCACGCGCATTCTTCAAAAGCTGGAAGACAAGAAGCTGATCATCAGAGGGATAGACCCGCAAGATCGCCGCCGACAGATCATTCAGATCGCGCCAGACGGAGTAGAGATGATCAAGCAGAACCTAGCTGAGAGTATTGCGCTCGCGGAGGCCATGAAAGCGCGTTTGGGGGCGGATCATTACGAACAGTTGCTTGATTTGCTTAACCAAGTGACCGTGACTGACCCGGTTCAGGGCGGGTCATCGTGACATTTGAGGGGGCGTATGCCATTTTTTTAGGCGCACGTTCGTTTGGTGGGCACTTGCGAGAGGAATCCGACCGAACAAAGGTCCATTTTGACGGATCGAGCAGGCAGGGTAGCCCGAGATTACAGGATTAACGCATGTCGGACACGCCTAAGTTCTTTGATGAAATGTATGCGTTCGGCGATGCACCGCGCGCGCCGTATCATGAGTATTGCCAATGGTTTTCGGAAGAAGACGTTGCGCATCTGCGCCGAAAATCGACGCAGGCAGAAGCCCTGTTTCGCCTGACCGGCATCACGTTCAACGTCTACGGGATGGAAGAGGCGCAAGAACGGCTGATCCCGTTTGATATTGTTCCAAGGATCATCACTGCAAAGGAATGGCAGACGCTGTCACGCGGCATTGACCAACGCGTTCGGGCGATCAACAGCTTTTTGCATGATATTTATCATCGGCAGGAAATCCTGCGTGCGGGGCGTGTTCCGGCCGAAATGATTGCACGGAACGAAGCCTTCCTGCCGCAAATGATCGGCGTCGCACCACCAGGTAACATCTATACCCATATCGTTGGCACCGATCTTGTGCGTACAGGGGAAAACGAATTCTACGTGCTAGAGGATAACGCGCGCACGCCATCGGGCGTATCCTACATGCTCGAAAATCGGGAAACGATGCTGCACATGTTTCCCGAACTGTTCAGCCGCGTTTCGGTGCGCCGCGTCAGCGATTACCCGCGCAGCTTACGGCGTTCACTTGCGGCCTGTCGCCCGCCAGTTTGCCAAGATGCGCCAACGGTTGCCGTGCTGACACCGGGCATCCACAACTCGGCCTACTATGAACATGCCTTTCTTGCCGATCAGATGGGCGTGGAACTGGTCGAAGGGCATGACCTGCGCGTTGTTGACGGCCGTGTCGCCATGCGGACGACGCGGGGGTATCAGCCCATCGATGTGCTATATCGCCGGGTGGATGATGATTTTCTGGATCCGATGAACTTCAATCCGGACAGCATGTTGGGTGTTCCCGGCATCATGGATGTCTATCGCGCAGGTGGGATTACCATAGCGAATGCACCGGGCACCGGCATCGCGGACGACAAGGCGATCTATTCGTACATGCCGGACATTGTGGAGTTTTACACCGGCGAAAAGGCCATTCTGAAAAATGTGCCGACATGGCGGTGCTCTGAGGCAGACGCATTGGCCTACGTGCTCGACAATCTGGATGAACTGGTCGTCAAAGAAGTGCACGGATCCGGCGGGTACGGCATGCTTGTGGGGCCAGCGGCCAGCAAAAAAGAACTGGCGGCGTTCCGGGCGAAGCTTGTTGCCGAGCCAGACAACTACATCGCGCAGCCCACGCTGTCATTGTCTACTGTGCCGATCCTGACCCAAGCAGGGTTGGCCCCGCGCCACGTGGATTTGCGGCCCTTCGCTCTGGCGTCACCCAATGGTGTGGAAATCATTCCCGGTGGGTTGACCCGGGTTGCTTTGAAGAAAGGCAGCCTGGTCGTGAATTCCAGCCAGGGCGGTGGCACCAAGGACACTTGGGTGCTGGAGGACTAAGTCATGCTGGGAAAAACGGCTGGCGGCGTGTTTTGGATGCTGCGCTACATGGAGCGAACCGAAAACACTGCGCGCATGATCGACGCGGGCTTGCGGATTTCATTGACCCGCTCCAGCGCGGCTGAGAGCGAATGGACCTCTATCCTGACCGCATCGGGTCTGCTGGCAGGATACAAGGCGCGCCACGATACAATCGATGCCCAAAAGGTCATCAACTTCCTGCTGCGTGACAAAAGCAACCCTGGCAGTGTGATGAGCGCCGTTGAAGAAGCCCGAACAAACGCCCGGGTTGTCAGAACCGCGCTCACACGCGAAGTCTGGGAGGCGGTGAACGAATGTTGGTTGGTTTTGAAAGACCTGCTGTCCAAGCAAGTCAAACAGCAGGATCTGCCCGAGATATTGGGCACGATCCGTCAACGCAGTGCGTATGTGCGTGGTTCGCTGCACGGAACAATGGTGCGTAACGACATTTACGATTTTGCCCGGATGGGGACATTCTTTGAGCGCGCGGACAACGCCGCCCGCATACTGGACGTGAAGTATTACATATTGCTTCCGTCGATCATGCATGTGGGCAGTGTTTCCGATAACGTGCAGTGGGAAACGATCCTGCGCGCCACGTCTTCGACGCGCGCCTACCAAACCTTGCACGAGAATGAGTTTGATCCCCGAAAGATCGCACAGTTCCTGATCTTGGACAGGCGCTTGCCCCGCAGCCTTTCATTTTGCTACCGCAAGATTTCGGACAACCTGGGGTATCTCGCATCCGACTATGGCGAGCGCATGCCCAGCCATCGCATGGTCGACCAGATCTGTCAGCGCTTTGATACGACCTCGATCGACCAGATCTTTGACTATGGGCTGCATGAGTTCGTCACAGAGTTTCTGGCAGACAGCCAGGCACTGGGGCGTCAGATCGAAATTGACTATCGTTTTTATGAGTGAGCCATGCTGCTAAAGATTTCTCACACGACGTCATATCATTATGAAACGCCTGTTCCCTACGCCTTGCAGCAGCTTCGGCTGCGGCCAAAGTCCCGGCAGGATCAAAATGTGCGTTCCTGGGACATTCAGGTCGAGGGCGGCATCAAGCAGGTGTCGTATGAGGATGAGCATGCCAATACGGTGGACTTGATCAGCTTTCGCCCCGGAGCGACTGACATAACCGTTCATTGCGAAGGCGAGATCGAAGTCACTGATACGAATGGTGTCGTCGGCCGACATGCCAGTTTCGTCCCGCTTTGGCTCTATGAACGCAGCACGCCATTGACCCGGTTTGGCACGCATATGCGATCTTTGCTCAACAGCTTCGAGCGACCCGAGGGTGACCTTGCCATGCTGCACGGCCTGTCAGCCCATGTCCTGAAACACTTGCCGTATTCAACCGAGCAGGAAGATCCGAATTTGTCTGCAGAGCAGGTCGTGGTGGCCGGCCAAGGGGTATGTCAGGATCATGCCCATGTCTTTATCGCTGCCGCGCGCCGTATGGGGTTTCCGGCCCGCTATGTCAGCGGCTACCTGATGCGCGATGACACGGTGCAACAAGATGCCAGTCATGCATGGGCAGAAGTGCATGTTGACGCGCTGGGCTGGGTTGGTTTTGACATTTCAAATGGTCAATCGCCTGATGCAAGATATGTTCGTGTTGCCACGGGATTGGACTATGTAGGCGCCGCGCCGGTTTCTGGCATGAGGTTTGGCGAAGGCAACGAGAACATGGTGGTAAAACTGCAGGTGCAGCAACAATAATCGAACTTGCCGGTAAAGGATTCGAAGCCATTTCTTGGTAACCGGACAGCGTTCGCGCTTGGGGGAGCAGGCACAATGACATACTGCGTTGGCATGCGACTGGACCGTGGTCTGGTCTTTATGTCTGACACACGCACCAATGCCGGCGTCGACAACATCGCGACTGCCCGCAAGATGCACACGTGGGAAGTACCGGGTGAGCGCGTGATCACGCTCATGACTGCCGGCAACCTTGCGACTACGCAGGCCGTCGTCGGCCTGATCGACGAACGCACAAAGGCGACAGAGGACCGCAATCCAACCATATTGGATGCCCCGTCAATGTTCCAAATCGCCAAGGATGTCGGAGAAACACTACGCGGCGTCATTCGAAACAACGTGCAAGGAGGGCTGGAAGCCTCTGCTTCCACGTTTGGCGCGACAATGATTGTCGGAGGTCAGATCAAGGGCGGCCCGCCGCGGTTGTTTCTGATTTACCCCGAAGGCAATTTTATCGAGGCGTCATCGGATAATCCGTTCTTTCAGATCGGGGAAACAAAGTATGGCAAACCAATCCTTGTGCGTGCCTATGATCCGGCAATGTCCTTTGAGATGGCCATCAAGCTTTTGCTGGTGAGTTTTGACAGCACCATCAAGTCAAACCTGTCCGTTGGGCTGCCAATTGACTACCAGACATACGATCTGGACGCGCTGCAGGTTGGGCGCAAAGGCCGTATCTTGGGCGATGAACCCTACTACCGAAGTGTTTCCGACGGCTGGGGAGAAGCGCTGAAATCTGCGTTCTCAAAACTGCCGGAGTTCGAGTTTCACGATGAGTCGTCTTTGGATATGCAAGAAATTTCCGCTGGGCCCTCTTGACCTTGGGCTTTGCCAATCCGTTATCTGGTGCATGATCGGGTTTGATCTGAACCGAATTGCGGCATGACACACTCTCTTTCCCTTCGCTTCCAACTTGATGGGCTGCACTGCGCGGCCTGCGTCAACAAAGCCGAACGAGCGCTCATGGACGTGCCAGGCGTCGTTTCGGCTGGCGTCAATCTGGGCACGCTCATGGCGCAGGTTGAAATGGATACAGCCACCCCTGCAGACTTGGTTTCGGCCGCCCGCGACGTTGGTTACCCCGCTGTGGAAACGATAGTGCGCTTGGATATCGACGGGATGCATTGTGCGTCGTGCCTTGGGCGTGTCGAAGATGCGTTGTCGACCTTGCCAGGTGTGATCGATGCACAGGTCAACCTTGTGACACGGCGCGCCGATGTTCGCATTCTGGCGGGTGCCATCACGCCCGACGATCTGGCCGCGGTTGTGACCGGTGCGGGATACCCCGCACGCGTGTCCGATGCGGGGCGGGATCCTCAAGCACAGCTGGAGGCAGAGCTTGATCACACGCGTCGCATGACGCGGATCGCGGCTTTATTGACGGCGCCTGTGTTCGTCATGGAAATGGGTGGGCACATGATCCCGGCCCTACACCACTGGATCATGTCGAACCTTGGGTCACAGCTGAGTTGGAGCCTTCAGTTTGCGCTGACCTCGCTGGTCCTTGTTTGGCCGGGTGCGGTGTTCTTTCAACGGGGTGTGCCGGCCCTTTGGCGTGGCGCGCCGGACATGAACAGCCTTGTTGCCTTGGGTGCGGGCGCCGCATGGCTCTATTCAACGGTTGTTTTGCTGTTTCCGACGCTTGTGCCTGTTGGCAGCCGCGCGGTTTACTTTGAAGCCGCCGCAGTTATCGTGACCCTCATCTTGCTGGGTCGCTGGTTAGAGGCGCGCGCGCGCGGGCAAACCGGGGCCGCCATTCGCAGATTGATCGATTTGCAGCCGCCAACGGCCTTTGTCGAAACGGCCGACGGGCTGGAAGAACGCCCGGTTTCCATGCTGCGCGTCGGCGACATGCTCGCAGTTCATCCGGGCGCGCGTATCCCTGTCGACGGTACGGTCTGTTCGGGCCAGAGTTATGTTGACGAAAGCATGGTGACTGGCGAGCCAATTCCAGTCGAAAAAGAGCCAGAGGCGACGGTTGTCGGCGGTACGGTCAACGGCAATGGCGCCTTAACAATCCGGGCCGAACGCGTCGGGGGTGACACGGTCTTGGCGCAGATCGTCCAATTGGTCGAAGAAGCGCAAGGCACCAAGCTGCCCATCCAGGCAGTTGCCGATCGCGTGATCCGAATCTTTGTACCGGTGGTTCTGGCGATCTCTTTGGTGACGGTCTTGGCTTGGTTGGTTTTTGGTCCACAACCGGCAGCCTCCTACGCGCTGGTGGCCGGTGTGTCCGTGCTGATTATCGCCTGCCCATGTGCCATGGGGCTCGCCACACCGACATCCATCATCGTCGGAACAGGACGCGCCGCCGACTTCGGCGTTTTGTTCCGCAAGGGTGATGCCTTGCAAGCCCTTTCCAACGCCCGTGTTGTAGCGTTCGATAAGACCGGGACGCTAACGGAAGGCCGACCGACGCTTGCCACCGTTCACGCGGCAGACGGATGGACCGAGGCAGACGTGCTAGAACACACCGCGGCGGTCGAAAAAGGGTCAGAGCATCCGATCGCACGTGCGATTTTAGAGATTGCGCCTACGCCTTCGTTCGAGGCCGAGAATATTTTTGCGCAACCGGGTGTTGGGCTTCTTGCCGAAATCGCGGGTCAGTCCATCGCGGTGGGTGCTCCCGTTCGGATGAAAGGCGCCGGCATCGATACAAGCGCTTTTGAAGAGCGGCTGCAAACCCTGACGGTGCGCGGCGAGACACCGGTTTTGGTCGCCATAGATGGTCGAGCAATCGGTCTGCTGGGTGTGACTGACAAGATCAAACCCGGAGCGGCGCAAGCGCTGCGCCGTCTTGCTGAACTGGGTGTCGAGTGTGCTCTGCTCACCGGGGATACGGCGAAGACCGCGGAACATGTCGCCAATGCGCTTGGGATCGCGCATGTCACGGCAGAAGCCTTACCCGCAGACAAGCAGGCGGCGATCCAAATGTTGGCCGAACGGTTTGGGCCCGTGGCGTTCGTCGGCGACGGGATCAATGACGCACCTGCGCTCGCCTCGGCTTCGGTTGGGGTTGCCATGGGGACTGGTACGGATATCGCTATCGAAAGTGCTGATGTCGTTCTGGTCTCTGGCCGGCTGGATGGATTGGTCAATGCATTCCATATCTCTTCGCGCACGCTGTCCAATATCCGGCAAAACCTGTTCTGGGCTTTTGCTTACAACACCGCTCTGATCCCCATTGCCGCCGGGGTACTGTATCCTGTGACCGGGTTGTTGTTTTCGCCAGTTTTTGCAGCGGCCGCGATGGCGTTGTCCTCGGTGTTTGTCGTCAGCAACGCCCTGCGATTGCGCGCGGTGCCGGACCTGTCACAAGCGCGAACCGGTTGAAAAGGAAACGCCGCCCGTAAGAGGCGGCGTTTCGTTAGCTTGATCTGCGCCGATTAGTGCAGGTCGAAACGGTCCAGTTCCATCACTTTGGTCCAGGCCGCAATGAAGTCGGCGACAAACTTGTCCCCTGCATCGTCACAGGCATAGACCTCGGCCAATGCGCGCAGCTGCGAGTTCGAGCCAAAGACAAGGTCAACGGTCGTTGCTGTCCACTTCAGGTCACCATTTGTCCGATCGCGACCTTCCAGCACGGTGTCATCTTCCGCGGACACCGCCCATTCTGTGCCCATGTCCAACAAGTTGGTGAAGAAGTCATTGGTCAATTGACCGGGCCGGTCTGTGAACACGCCATGTTGCGCACCGCCGGCATTGGTGTCGAGCACGCGCAAACCACCGATCAGAGCCGTCATTTCCGGCGCTGTCAGCGACAACAGGCTCGCCTTGTCGACCAGCAAATCGGTCGGTGGCAGCGGATGGCCTTCGCGCAGATAGTTGCGGAAACCGTCAGCCAGTGGCTCCAGCACATCGAAGCTTTCCGCGTCTGTTTGTGCATCGCTTGCATCGGTGCGCCCTGGTGTGAACGGCACGGTCGCATCGTGTCCAGCTGCCTTGGCGGCTGCCTCGATCGCGGCGCCACCGGCCAGAACGATCAAATCCGCCATGGACACTGATTTGTCGCCCGATTGCCCTGCATCAAAGGCGGCTTTCACGCTTTCCAGCGCAGCGAGGACCTTGGCCAACTGGTCTGGATTATTGGCGTGCCAGTCCTTCTGCGGTGCCAACCGGATGCGTGCACCATTCGCCCCGCCGCGTTTGTCAGTGTCGCGATAGGACGATGCCGAAGACCAGGCGGTTGCAATCAATTCGGACGGTGTAACGCCAGCGTCCAGCACTTTTGCCTTCAGGTTGGCGATGTCCGCGTCATCGATAAGCGCGTGATCCACGGCTGGGACCGGATCTTGCCAGATCATGGGTTCTGCTGGAACCAACGCGCCCAGACCGCGCACATAGGGGCCCATGTCACGGTGCGTGAGCTTGAACCAGGCTTTGGCAAAAGCATCGGCAAACTCTTCGGGGTTTTCGTGGAAGTGCTTGGAAATCGGCCCGTAGATCGGATCGTCTTTCAGCGCGATGTCGGTGGTGGCCATCATCAACGGTACGGTGTCGCCCGATCCATCAACTTGCGGCGCGCGGTCTTTTTCGGCCAGATCTTTGGCGTGCCATTGGTTCGCGCCCGCCGGGCTTTTACCCAGCTCCCACTCGTAGCCGAACAGCACATCAAAATAGCTGTTGTCCCAAGTGGTTGGTGTTGGGGTCCACGGGCCTTCCAGGCCGCTGGTGATCGCGTGAACGCCCTTGCCGCTTTCATACCCACTTTTCCAGCCCAGCCCCATTTGTTCCATGGGGGCGCCTTCCGGCTCACGCCCGAGATGGCTGTCAGGAGCCGCGCCGTGCGTTTTGCCAAAGGTATGGCCACCGGCGACCAGCGCCACGGTTTCATAGTCGTTCATCGCCATACGCGCGAATGTTTCGCGGATGTCTTTCGCGGCGGCCAGCGGGTCAGGGTTTCCGTTTGGACCTTCGGGGTTCACATAAATCAGTCCCATTTGGACAGCACCCAGAGGGTTCGCCAGTTCCCGGTCACCCGAATAGCGTTCGTCACCAAGCCAAGTGGTTTCGGGCCCCCAGTAAATGTCTTCTTCCGGCTCCCACACGTCGGCCCGGCCACCTGCGAACCCAAATGTCTTGAAGCCCATGGACTCCAAGGCTGCATTGCCTGCCAAAATCATGAGGTCTGCCCAGCTGAGCGCCTTGCCGTATTTCTGCTTGATCGGCCACAACAGGCGGCGCGCCTTGTCGAGGTTGCCGTT
>CAWUIW010000084.1:0-12228 GCA_963922515.1 uncultured Rhodobacterales bacterium
TCAAATGAGGGCGCGCCACCGAAACAACGGGCAGGTCAAGCTCGGCTGCCAAAGCAAGCAGCGGGGTGGCCGCGGCCTTCTCGTCCACTGTGGCCAGCAGCGTCGGGTGGTGCTGGGTGGCCGCCAAGGCCTGTCTTAGGCTATCCACCGTGGCAGAGGCCCGAAATCCAAATCCTGCGGCCATCATATCGACACGCTCCATTGGATCACGGGGTAGGCGGCTGACCAGCCACGCCTTGGTCCCAGTGGCGCCGCCTCGGACAGCGCGATACGCAGCAGCTGTCCTCCTTTTTCTGCGTGCCAACGCGCAAACAAGGCTTCGCTTTCCAAGGTGACGGCATGAGCCACAAGGCGCGTGCCCGGAGCCAGCTTGTCCCACAACCACTCAAACAACACATCCGACGCACCTCCGCCAACAAAAACAGCGTCTGGTGTTGACCCGTCGGTCAGAGTTTCGGGTACGTGGCCTTGAACAACTTTCAGGTTCAAACCCCAGCGGGCCGCATTCGCACGCACCCGATCGCTTCGATCTGCGCGGGTTTCAAAGGCCGTGGCGCGCAAGCTTGGGTCGGTCAGCATCCATTCCAGCCCGATCGAGCCAGAACCGGCACCAACGTCCCACAAGTGTTCGCCGGGTCGAGGTGCGAGGGCGGACAGCGCCAATGCGCGGATGGGTCGTTTGGTGATCTGGCCATCGTTATCAAAAAACGCATCGGCGCGCCCTGATGCCAGTGTCACAACCGCACCGTCGCCAGCAACTGCGATGCCCACGCAAACCGGATGCGAAATATCGGGGAACGGCAGATCGTCGGCCCGCGCCACCCGGATGCGTTCTCGCGGTCCACCCAAGGCTTCCATCACCGAAAGTGTACTGGAACCGAAACCAGCGTTGGTCAAAACATCGGCCAAGCTTTGCACGGCAGCCCCGTCGCGCAGAAGAACAATCAGCTTGGCATTCGGCGCAAGGCAGGGAACGATTTGCTCAAGCGGCTTGGCGTGCAATCCGAAACACCCCGTGGTCTCCAGCGGCCAACCCAGTTTGCTTGCCGCGCGCGTAAAGGTGGATGGCCCCGGAAGACATCGCCACTCAAGCGGGTCAAAGGCCCGCGCGAACACGCTGCCGGCTCCAAACCAGAACGGATCGCCAGACGCCAGAACCACCACGGATGTGCCCTGCAAGGCCCTGAGCCGCGGTATCCCGGTGGCGAAGGGCACGGGCCAAACTTCGGCCCTCGGGCCCAGCTCTGGCATCAGCTCGATATGGCGTGCTGCCCCCATGACAATTTCTGCGGCGTCCAGTGCGGCACGGCTTGCAGGCGACAGGCCCTCTGGTCCATCTTCGCCCAGTCCAACTATGGTGAGCCACGGAGCGTCAGACATGGCCCCGAACCTTTTGATCCTGGGCGGCACGACCGAGGCCACCGCGCTGTGCAATGCACTGGCCGAACACGGCATCCGCGGAACGGTGTCCTTTGCCGGACGTGTCGAACGCCCGCGCCGACAGCCGCTGCCACAGCGCATAGGTGGCTTCGGCGGGGCAGAGGGTTTGGCTGATTACCTGCGCACTGCACGTGTCACGCATCTGATCGATGCCACCCATCCTTTTGCCGCGCAAATGAGCCGCAATGCGGTTGACGCAAGCGCGCAGACCGGGGTGCCGCTGATGGGGTTGACCCGCGCAGCTTGGTCGCAGATGCCCGGTGATGACTGGCTGGATGTTGCTGATATTGATGCCGCCGTGACGGCGCTCGATCGACCGGCGTGCCGGGTGATGCTGGCAGTTGGACGCATGCATCTGGAGGCGTTTGCACCGAATCCGCAGCACTTTTATCTGCTGCGCCTTGTTGATCCGCCGATCGTGCCACCCCCATTTCCTGATCATCATGTGATCGTGTCCCGTGGCCCGTTCACAGAGGCCGGTGACCGCGCGCTGATGCAAGACCACGCCATCGATCTTGTCGTGTCCAAAAACTCCGGTGGGATCGGGGCGAAAGCCAAGATTGATGCCGCACGTGGACTTGGCCTGCCGGTGATCATGATCCAGCGACCCGGCACCTCGGCCAGACAGCAATGCACCACCGTGCAAGAGGTTTTGGACTGGATCGCTCATGTCGGAACCGAGCGTGGGGTGTAAACAAACGGGGCGCCGTCCCGCGCAATGATCCGGGTTTGCGAGGAGCCCAACAACACCACTGTTCGCATGTCGGCCATGTCCGGCCGCGCTTCAGACAATGGAACCACGCGAAGGGTTTGATCCGGTCGGGACACGTTTCGTGCAAAGATGATGGGCCTTTCGTCCTTGCAGGCATTCGTCAGGACGGACAGAGCCCGCGCGAAACCTTCGGGCCTGGATTCTGACCGGGGATTGTAAAAGGCCATCGCAAAATCGGCCTCGGCGGCAAGGCGCAGGCGCTTTTCGATCAGCGACCAGGGTTTTAGATTGTCGCTAAGGTTGATCGCGCAAAAATCGTGTCCCAAAGGGGCACCACAGGCGGCGGCGGCGGCAAGCATTGCTGTGATGCCGGGCAAAACCCGCACATCGATGTGGCGCAGCGCGGGATTGCCCAGTTCCACCGCTTCAAACACGGCCGCAGCCATTGCGAACACACCGGGATCACCGGAAGACACAACCACCACGCGACGCCCGTCCGCGGCCAATGCCAAAGCGTGTTGCGCCCGGTCCAGTTCCACGCGGTTGTCGCTGGGATGTAGGGTCAGCCCCGGGCGCTCTACGATCCGCTCAACATAAGGTATGTACCCGATCACGTCTGTCGCATCTGCCAGCGCGCGCGTGACCTCGGGCGTGACCATATCTTGGGATCCGGGCCCAAGGCCGGCAATGATCACCCATCCGCTCACGGGCGTCGTCCCTGGCCATGAACGACGATGATGGAAAAGTATGGGGTGACTTTGTCCGTGGCCTCGGCCAGCCGAGAGACAGTTTGACCCGGCATCGTCGCGTACTGGATCAGCCAAGCGTCATCATAGCGGCCCGATGATTTCAGCGCGCGGCAAATCTTGTCAAAGTTGCGCCCAATCTTCATGACCACCAAGGCATCCGACCCTACCATGCGGTGCCCAAGTTCCGCCTCGGGCAATGTGCCCATCAGGACGGTCAAAACATCGTCGCCCCAAGTCACCGGTTTGGCGGTGGCCGTCCACGCGCCCGACATGCCTGTAATGGCGGGGACAACCTCGACCGCTACATCCTCTTTCAGCCGTTCGTACAGATGCATGAAAGATCCGTAAAAGAACGGGTCACCTTCACAGAGCACAACAACATCCTGGCCCTGCGCCGACAACGCACGCAAATGCGCCGTCACATCGGAATAAAAGCCGCTCAGGATTTCGTTGTATCGTGGATTCGACAATGGGATTTCTGTCGTAACTGGATATTCCATGGGAAATTCAATGGCGCGCGCGTTCAGCATGCCATCGACGATCTGCCGGGCTTGGCCCTTGCGCCCGGCTTTTCGAAAGAAAGCGACATGCCGCGCCTTGCGGATCAACCGGTCTGCCCGCACGCTCATCAGGTCTTGCGCCCCGGGTCCCAAGCCGACCCCATAGATCGTTCCTGTCATTCGGCCCGGCTCGCGATTGCGTTGATCGCAGCGACCGTGATGGCACTGCCGCCCAGTCTGCCTTTGACGATGCAAGAGGGCACCGGCTGCGCATCCCAAAGGGCGTCCTTGGATTCCATGGCGCCCACGAACCCGACGGGGCAGCCGATGATCGCGGCCGGGCGCGGGCATGCTGGGTTTTCGAGCATGTTCAGCAGATGAAACAGCGCCGTAGGTGCATTGCCTATTGCGACCAGCGCACCATCAAGATGCGGACGCCATAGTTCCAACGCTGCGGCCGAGCGCGTATTGCCCATGGTTTGCGCAAGCTCTTTGACACCGTCATTGTGCAACGTACAGATGATGTCGTTGTCCGCAGGCAGCCGGAACCGTGTCACGCCTTCGCTGACCATTCTCGCGTCACACAGGATTGGCGCGCCGGCTTCCAACGCGGTCCGTGCGGCGGTGACGAACCGGTCCGAAAACCGTATGTCGCGCTCTAGTCCAACCAGACCGGCGGCATGGATCATCCGTACGGCAACTTGCTCTTCGTCCGCCGAAAAGCGAGCCAGGTCTGCCTCTGCCCGGATCGTGGCGAAGGACTGCGCGTAAATCGCCGCGCCATCGGTTTCGTATTCATATGGCATCAGGCAAGGTCCGCCATTTTCAAGATTTCTTGGGCCGAAAGCCCTTGTAAACAGGGCTCATCCCACGCATGGCCCCCTTTCACAAGGTCAAATGCGCCGTCCCGCCCGACCAGGGTCACATCGGCTGTGGACGGACGTGCGCACCCTTTGGCGCACCCGGAGATATGCACGCGCATGCCGGTTGGGACAGTCATTTGACCGGCCAGACTTCGGGTCGAGACGGTGGCTTGTGCACAGGCAGGGGCGCCCACACAGGCGTCGATCCGGAGCCGGGAGTCAGTGTCGGTGTCTATGAAGCCCTGGGTTTGCGCAGGGTTCACGCCTTCCAGTATGAAACTGCGCCAAGGTGTGATGCGCAGGCCCGCAGATTTTGTGCTCTGCATCAGGGCAGCGAGCCGTCGCGCATCAAGCGCCCCGAACGGCGCGCCCAGATGCAAACCCAGTTCCTGTGGGCCCAAACACGGTCGCGCGGCCGGGGCGGGCGCGGGCTCGGTCCAGTCAGGTAGCGGGCCCTCGGCGGCAAGCAGAGCCCGCATACGGCGTATGTCACCGGTGCGATGGGCGGCAAACCAGCCAGCCGTGAACATCAAGGTATCAATCGCTTTGTCGGGGTTAACCACTTGGCCCGTGTTGCTGCCATCGGGACGGATCAGACACCGCCCGTCAGCCGTGCACTCAATCCGGATATCGGCGGGATCGTCCTGCAGATACGGAGTGGGACCGGTGTCGATAGAAAACCCGAACTTCGAGGGCAGCTCCGGAAGATCGGCGAGACGGGACAGCAAGTCTTTGGTCAGCCGCTCTGTCATGTCGCCCTCTTGCCAAAAGGGAGTCACAATAATGTTGCGGCGCATTTCGATGTCCGGTTGCGCGTCAAGCAAGTCCAGCGCTGCCAGATCATGCAGAACCGCGATGTGCGCGGCCTCTTCAATTCCGCGGATCTGTACATTCGCGCGATTGGTCAGGTCCAGCGTGCCATGGCCAAAACGTTCAGACACATTGCACAATCCGAGCAACTGATCCCGACTCAGGCGGCCCAGCCTGGGGCGCACGCGCACAACCAATCCGTCCCCTGACATCATCGGACGATGAGCCCCCGGGCACCATCCGCGCACCGCCGCCGTCATTCCAGTCTTTCCAGCGAGGCACGGATCGAATTGCGCCGTGTGGTCCACAAGCCGGCCTCGATCAGGGCGGCGAACCGGTCCTGCATTGCGCGCCGGGCTTCTGGGTTGGCTTCGGACAGGAACGCGTCGACGTCGGCATTTCCCAAAGTGGCCTCGTGGAACAAATCAAAAAGGTGGCCATCAACCACGCCAGCCAGATTTTGGAACGCCGCCATGTGTTCAAGCGTGGCGGCAATCTCTGCCGCCCCACGGAAACCGTGCCGCTGCATTCCCGCAATCCACGCCGGGTTGGCCGCGCGTGCTCTGACCACGCGGGCCACCTCTTCGGTCAGGGTGCGCGCCTGCGGCTTGTCCGGTCTGGTGATATCCAGATGATAAAGCGCCGCCGTGCCGCCCAATTGCGCCTTGGCGGCAGCGAAGCCGGCCTCGTGCGCGGCATAGTCGCTGGCAAGAAGCACGTCACTTTCGGCCAAATCCTGCAAATGAACGAAACTGTCCGCCGCCCGCACGCGGTCTGCGATGCCCTGCGGATCATGCACGTGAGATCCCGCATCCAGTGCGAACGAAGACGCGGCCAACCACGCGTCTCCCGCGGCGGCACGGCCTTCGTCACTATAATCTTCCACAGCCGCCGCCAGACCCAAGCCATACTGACCCGGCGCCGGTCCATACACTCGGTGCCCGGCGTTGTCGCCTGCGAATGGATTCCAGTCCGCTGCTTCGTCGCGCGCGGCCAACGCCCGCACGGCCTGACCGTACAGGGCAGACAAGGTTGGAAAGACGTCGCGGAAAAGCCCGGACACCCGCAAGGTTACGTCGATCCGGGGGCGGTCCAGTTCCGTGACTGGCAATATTTCAACGCCCGATACCCGTTCCGATCCGTCGTCCCAAACCGGGCGCGCGCCCAGCAGGTGCAGCGCCATCGCGAATTCCTCCCCGGCTGTGCGCATCGTGGCCGATCCCCACAGGTCGACGATCAAACCCTTGGGATAGTCGCCTTCATCTTGCAGGTGGCGTCGCACCAGTTCATCCGCCAGCTTGACACCCTGCGCATACGCAGCGCGTGTCGGGACCGAGCGAGGATCGGTGGTGTACAGATTGCGCCCGCTTGGCAACACGTCCTTGCGCCCCCGATACGGGGATCCCGAAGGTCCCGGAGCCACGCGCCGGCCGTCCAACGCGTCGCGCAGCGCCAATCGTTCGGCCGCAACAGATTGGGCCGTGTCAAATGCCACGTCTGTTCTTGGCGCGCGCGCCCAAACATGCAGGCCGTCGCCAAACTGGCTTTCCTTGATGTCACAGACAAAGCGGTCAATTCGCGTGATGGCATCAGCGGTCGACGTGGCTGCATCCAATCCCAGATCTGTTTCGACCCCAAGCGCCTGCGCTTCGGACCGGATGTCGTCTTGCAGCCGGTCGCGCCGTTTGGGGTCCAGCCCGTCCGCATTGGAAAATTCGTCCAGCAGCGATTCCAGCCGCATCAGGCGATCCGGGGTGCCACTTTCCTTCAGCGCAGGGGGGATGTGGCCCAATGTGACGGCGCCGATCCGGCGTTTGGCCTGCGCGGCCTCGCCCGGGTCATTGACGATAAAGGGATAGATGACCGGCATGTCCCCGACCAGCGCATCGGGCCAACACTCGTTCGACAAGGCGACCGCCTTGCCCGGCAGCCATTCCAAGGTGCCGTGTGCCCCAACATGCACCATCACATCGGACTGACGGCGCAGCCAAAGGTAGAACGCAACATAGGCATGGCGGGGTGTGCGGGACAGATCGTGGTACTCGTCTGCGCGCATTTTCGGTGTGCCGCGCTCTGGTTGCAAGGCCACCAAGGCGCGGCCGCGGCGCGTTACAGCAAAGTGAAATGTGCCATTCTTTACTTGAGGGTCGGTTTCCGGATCACCCCAAGCCGCGTCCAGCTCTGCGCACAGCGCCGTCGGCAACGCTGCAAGCGCGTCTCGGTAGGCGTCCACCGGCCACATGATGCGTTCTTCTCTCAGCGCCTGTTCCAGCGCTTTGCCGCTTTGAATGGCGTATCCATCGGCGGCAAGGTCATCTAGGATCGCCTCGGTGGATGCCAGCGCGTCCAAACCCACGGCATGCGCCATGTTCCAGTCCTTGCCGGGATACGTAGACAGGATGATGGCAGGGGTGCGATCGGCGGCGGGCCGGCGTTGCAGCCCAACCCATGCGGCGACCTTGTCGGCCGCGGCATCGATCCGTTCGACATCTGCGCGGTGCGCAAAGCGCGAATACTGCAAGTCGGGGTCTTTGCGGCCCGGTTCCTTGAACGACGCCACGCCAGCAAAAAGCCGCCCGTCCACTTCGGGAAGAACCACGTGCATCGCAAGGTCCGCTGGCGACAAACCGCGTTCCGCCTCGGCCCAATCCTTGCGGCGGGCCGTTGACAAAGCCACCTGGAAGACCGGGACATCACCAGCATCCAATGGTGAGGTTCCGTCCGCTCCCTTGCCGGAAAACGATGTCACGTTAACGATGGCAGCCGGATGGATCCGGCGGATTTGATCCGCCATCCATTTGGCAGGGCTAGGCGCCTTCAGCGACGGCGTAAAAAGTGCAATCACGTCAAAACCACGCGCCCGCAAGGCCTGAAACACCTGCTCTACAGGGCCAAGGTCGGCCGAGGTCAGGTAGGATCGATAAAAGCTGACTACGATGCGCGGGCGTTCAGAGGTGGCAATGAATGCGTCCGTTTCCGTGACACCCAGCTCCGGTGTCCATGCACCCGCATCCGGTACAGTCTTGGCCCCGGCGACCGGTCCGGCATAGAGCCCGGTCGCCAAGGACAATTGTGCCAAGGCCGCCTGCGCTGCCACGGCCCCTCCCTGGTCACACAAATGCTGCAGGCGCCGCAGGGTCGAAACCGGCAGGGTCGACACAGTGTCCAGCCGAGGATCGGCGCGACCGTCCGCTGGAAGAACCGCCAAGGCTATTCCACGCGTCCGCGCCAGGGTTTCGACCTGTTGCAAGCCATACGACCAATACGGTACGCCGCCGATCAATCTGACCAGAATGCCCTTCACGCCGCTCAGGGTTTGATCGACATAGGTGTCTACGGATAATGGATGCTTCAAGGCGGTCAGATTGGCCAAACGCAAAGATGGTAAGCCGCCGCTCGGGCCGTCGCCGCGATGCCAGCCTGCCGCAAAGGCGCCAAGATCGCTGTCGGAGAACGAGAGCACCACAAGATCGGCCGGGCTTTGGCCCAGATCCATCGGGGTTTCCGTTTCCTCCAGCCCGTGGCTTTCGCGGAAGACGACATGCATTGCGGTTTACTCAGCGGGTTCGGCGATGCCCGACAGGATATCACGGATCTGCGCTTCCTGAACATCGTCATGCTCTGCAATCACGACCAGCCGGCCTTGGCGTGCTTCATCCTGCGGCCACGGTCGGTCGTATTGATGCCGAACGCGGGCCCCAACCGCTTGTACCAGCAATCGCATGCGTTTGCCGACCACCGCTGCATAGCCCTTGACGCGCAGGATGTTCAGCTCTTTTGCCAACCGCTCGATCCGGCCTACCAGTTCCATCGGATCGGTTTGCTCGGGAATGTCGATCACCACGCTGTCGAAATCGTCATGCTCATGGTCATGATGGCCGTCATGATGGCTTGGGCGCGCTGCCATATCGTCTTCGGCGGCCGCTTCCAGCCCTAGAATAACCCGTGCGTCCACTTCGCCTTCGGCCACTTCAACGAAGGGAAGGGCTCGCGGCGCTTCAGCCGCAATGATCTCTTTGGCTTTCGCGATCCCGTCTGTCCCGGCCAGATCAGGCTTGGTCAGCAGGATGATGTCGGCGCAAGATATCTGATCTTCGAACACTTCCGACAATGGCGTTTCGTGGTCCAGCGAGTCATCTGCTGCGCGCTGGGCGTCCACCGCGGCCACGTCCGGTGCAAAACGACCGGCAGAAACCGCCTCGGCATCGGCAAGCGCGATGACGCCATCGACTGTGATTTTGGATCGGATGTCGGGCCAGTCAAATGCTTTCAAAAGTGGTTTCGGTAGAGCCAGTCCACTGGTTTCTATCAGGATATGGTCGGGTTTGGGCTCCAGTGCCATCAAGGCTTCGATGGTCGGAATGAAGTCATCCGCGACCGTGCAGCAAATGCATCCGTTGGCCAGTTCCATGATGTTTTCTTCCGGGCAATCCGGGATGGCGCAGCTTTTCAGAATATCGCCGTCCACGCCCACATCGCCGAATTCATTGACAACGATGGCCAGCCGTTTGCCTTGAGGATTTTGCATCAAATGGCGGATCAGCGTGGTTTTCCCAGAGCCCAAGAACCCCGTGATGACGGTGACGGGAAGTTTAGACAGGTCAGACATTCAGTGCTCTCCTAGCGGGGGAATGCGGGCAATGCAGTGTTTGCGAAAGTGTTCGGGGCGCTCGCGCCAAGGCACAAGGCCATCCGGCGCATCACGATACTTCGTGGCCCCTTCAATCACGATCTCGGCGCCGGTATCTTCGTGCAAATCGCCATAGACAAAGCTCCAGCGCTCCGGGCCGCGCAGGACGATCGAACAGCCGCGCGAGCAGTTCGACAGGCACTCGACGGCTTTCAACTCGACGCCATTGGGCACACGCGATTGCAGAGCAGCGTGCAGTTTTTCACCTGGGCGTTCTTCGCCGTCTTCGACGGCCAATCCGCGGCGACACTTAATGCAGATAAGCAATTCCACGTTCGGCATGACGCCCCCTTTGTCGGTTGCGACGGAAGAGCAGGGCGGGCGCAGCGAACCATCAGCCCGACCCCGGCACACCCCGTCCGGTATCGTTCCATATGCTGGCAGGTCTCCCGGCTTGCAGACGTCAGGCGTTCTGCCTGATGGTTGGCCCGCCTTCCCAGCATCTCTGCCAGTGGCCTGGGCAACCCGTCTGGTCACGGTCGCGGGGGCGGCTGCGCTTGGTTTCCCTGTCGCATTCCCTTTTCATCTGCATAACGCAGACACCAGCATTGGCCGAGATGGAACGAGTGGCGATGGGTTGTCAAGCGCCAAGCGTGCCGATCGTGCGCGGGCTTCGCTTCAAGACGAACGGACGTCGCAATTGCGCCCTGCAAAAGAATTCAAAGATTGTGGATCGGCCAACGATATGTAATATTCGCATATAAGAATTTATGGAGGGCCCATGTCTCTGTCACGTCGTCACTTTGCCCTTGGTACCGCCAGCTGCGCTGCCTGCGCTGTTGCCCCCTCGATCGCCATATCAAACCTGTCATTGGGGTCGGCCTCGATCACCACAGTCAGCGATGGGTACCTGACCCTGCCCGGCGCTTTCATATTTGACCCGATGCCCAAGCAAGAGCTGGCTCCGATCCTGCGGGCGCACGGCCTGACCCGGGAACGCTTGACGCCGGAATGCAACTTGGCGCTTTATCGCGATGGCACGAACACGGTTTTGTTCGACGTTGGCTCCGGGCCCGACTTCATGCCCACGGCGGGCACCGTGCTGAATGGGCTGTCGCAGCTTGACCTTGCACCCGAAGACATCACGCATGTCGTGTTCACCCATGCGCATCCGGATCATATTTGGGGTTTGCTGGACGACTTTGACGACCCGGTTTTCCCGGACGCCACCTACCTTATGGGCAAGGCCGAGTGGGACTATTGGTGGAGCCCCGAAACGGTTGACACGATCGGCGACGCACGGGTTGCGTTTGCGGTTGGTGCAAAACGGCGAATGGAGGTCATCGAAGACAGCGTGGTTCTGATCGAGGACGGTGACGAAGTCCTGCCCGGAATCCAAGCCGTGCTGACAGCCGGACACACGCCCGGACATATGAGTTTCGAGGTGCGGCAAGGCTCTCAAGCGGTGATGGTCTTGGGCGATGCCATCGGAAACCACCACGTGGCTTTGCAGCGTCCCGCCTGGGCCAGCGGGTCTGATCAGGATCAGCAGATGGCGGCACAGACCCGGCTGCGGCTTCTGGATCGGATAGATGCCGACGACCTGCAAGTGGCCGGTTTTCATTTGCCGAACGGCGGCCTTGGCCGGTTTGAGCGGGCAGAGGACGGGTATCAGTTTGTTGGGAATTCCATATGATGCGCTGTTTGGGACTACTGGCCGCTGTCCTTCTGGGCTGCCCAGCCGCTGCGGACGAGAACATACCGGACCAATACCCCGGATCACCCCTGTATTCAAAACCCGTTGAAGTCATACCGAACGTGTGGTCGGCAATCGGCGCCACGGCGCCCCCAACATACGAAAACGCTGGCCACAACAACAATCTGAGCTTCATCGTGACCGGTGATGGTGTGGTGGTAATCAATGGCGGTGCGGCCTATGTGTTGGCCGAGGCATTGCACTCAGAAATACAGAACATCACGGATCAACCCGTAAAGATTGTTCTAAATGAGAATGGACAAGGGCATGCAATGTTGGGCAATGCCTATTGGGCTGAGTTGGGCGTTCCGATTGTTGCCCACGAAGACGCAGCGCATGAGTTCGAAGAGTATGGCGCGCAGATCATCGAAGGAATGCGCCGGTACAACCGCGACAAAAGCGAAGGCACATTTTTGGCCGGACCGACAGAAACGTTTGCGGATGCCTACATCATCGAGATGGGGGCATACCGCATCGAAGCCCGGTATCTTGGCCCGGCTCACAGCCCGGGGGACATTTCGGTTTGGCTTCCTGAGCAAAGCCTAGTGATTGCCGGCGACATGGCCTTTCACGAACGGCTCTTGCCAATCTTCGACGATACGATGACAGCGGATTGGCTGGATACGTGGGAGACGGCGTTTGAACCACTGGGGGCAACGTATGTGATCCCGGGTCATGGCCATCCGACCAACATGGATCAGGTGAGGCGCTACACGCGGGACTATCTGCTCTATATTCGCGAGAAGATCGGAGAACATCTCGACAATG
>CAWUIW010000085.1:0-12044 GCA_963922515.1 uncultured Rhodobacterales bacterium
CCGAGGCTCAGGATCAGAGGGCCGGTGTTGATTGCACCGGTTTCGATCATCGCCGTGGCGTCGGAAAATCGCACGACATGGCGCATGATGTCTTCGCCTTCGGTTTCCAGCCCTGCGACGCCACCGTCTTCACCGGCAAGGTCCGCGGTCGCAACATAGCTGTAGAGGTACTCGCTATACGCACCCGGTGACGGGTAGTAGCGCCCAACGAGGTGGAGGCTCGTGGCCACAACCCCGGTTTCTTCCAGCAACTCCCGCTTCGCCGTGTCCTCCGGACCCTCGCCTGGGTCAATGCGGCCGGCTGCGGGTTTGATCGATGTCCTCGATCCGCAACAAGAACGCGCCGTTCTGCGCTCGGGCCAGGTCATGCGCAAGGATCGCGGAATAAGCGTGCCCCAAATGCAAGGGGCCGGTGGGGGACGGCGCGAAACGGGTAATCAAGCGTTACGTCTTGGCCATGACATACACATTGGAGCCCAGGCCAATCCCGGGCAAATGCGGGCCATGTTCCTCGAACAGAAGTTTCGCGCGGCCACCCGTGACATACTCGGTGACTTTGGCTGCATTTTCCGGGTTCTCTAGCGCGTGGTCGTTAAAGGAAAACACAAGCAGTCCACCGGGTGCGAGCCCATCCATCAACGTGTCGAATACCGAAATCGGGGCGGCGCCGGCGCCGATCACGCCAATGGCTGCAATCGCCGTGTAGTCGCCGGAGGTGTGGGGCAGGGCGCTGCCGGCTTCGATCATTGAAAGAGTGCGGTAGATTTGCTTGCCGCGCGCTTGTTTCAGCATGTCTTCCGACAAATCCAGCCCATCGATCGTTGTGAAACCGGCCAGCCGCAGGGCCAGACCCGACAGCCCGGTGCCGCAGCCAAAATCCAGCACGGGTTCGGCCTGATCCGTCACCAAGCCGGCCAATGCTTTGGCGCATCGGCCCGGTGTGGCATAGCCGTTTTGCGCCACTTCCGCTTCGTAGCTGCTGGCCCATTCATCGTAGAGCTTGCGCGTGCTGGCCGCGTCGCGCGCTTGGTAGGCTTTGTCGAGGAATCCACCGGTCATGGCAAAAGCGTACGAGGCGAATGCGCCCTGCGTCCAGCCCAATTCGCGTTCAGGCGGCAACCGCGACGGCGCTGTCAAGCCAAGCTTGCCAGTCTGTCTTGGCGCGATCGGTATAGGCCTTGTAACGGTCCTTGCGCCCGCGCCGGCCGCCTTTCAGGCCTTCGACCGGCGGGAAGAGACCGAAGTTCACGTTCATCGGCTGAAAGGTCTTTGCCTCTGCTCCGCCGGTGATATGTGTGATCAAGGCGCCCATCGCCGTTGTGTTGGGCGGAGGGGCCAAGGTTTGGCCATGCAGCTCGGCCACGGCCATCCGCCCCGCCAGCAAGCCCATGGCGGCACTTTCCACATATCCCTCGACTCCTGTGATTTGCCCGGCAAAGCGGATATTCGGCCGCGATTTGAGACGCATTTGGTCGTCAAGCAAGGTTGGGGAATTCAGGAATGTGTTGCGATGAATACCGCCCAGGCGCGCGAAGCTGGCGTTTTCCAGCCCGGGAATGGTGCGGAACACATCGGTTTGCGCGCCATATTTCATCTTGGTCTGGAATCCGACGATATTGAACAGTGTCCCAAGCTTGTTGTCGCGCCGCAATTGCACGACAGCATGAGGTTTGGTGTCTGGATCGTGCGGGTTGGTCAGACCAACCGGCTTCATCGGTCCGTGGCGCAGAGTTTCACGCCCGCGTTCGGCCATCACTTCGATCGGCAGACAGCCATCGAAGTAGCCTGCGGTTTCACCTTCGCGGAATTCGGTTTTGTCTGCGGCCAACAATGCATCGATGAACGCGTCGTACTGTTGGCGGTCCATCGGGCAATTCAGGTAGGCCGTGCGCTCTTCTTCCGTGTCGCCCTTGTCGTAGCGCGATTGCATCCACGCGCGCGACATGTCGATACTGTCGTAATAGACGATCGGCGCGATGGCATCGAAAAATGCCAGCGATTCCATCCCGGTTTCCCGGGCGATCGCATTGGACAAGGCAGACGAGGTCAAGGGGCCTGTCGCGAAAATCCACTGTCCCTGATCCGGCAAATCAGTGACTTCATCATACGATACGCGAATGTCTGGATGGGCGGTCAGTTTGGCGGTCACCGCCTCGGCAAAAGCATCGCGGTCAACCGCCAAGGCGCCACCGGCGGGCAACCGGTTCTTGTCGGCACTGTCCATGACCAAGCCGCCGGCGCGTCGCATTTCCCAGTGCAGCAGCCCGACTGCGTTCTGTTCGTCATCGTCGGACCGGAACGAATTGGAACACACCATCTCTCCCAAAAGACCGGTCTTGTGCGCAAAGGTTTCGACCTTGGGACGCATTTCAAACAGCACGACCTGAATGCCCATCTGGGCCGCCTGCCATGCGGCTTCTGATCCGGCCATGCCGCCGCCAACGATGTTTAGGGTGTTTGCCATGACGGGCATGTAAATCAATCAGGTCGGGGGTTCAATGGAGCCCAGACATGCCGGGGCCGCCGTATCGTCAGTGTCGCACCGGTGAGAGCTCCGGCTGGAGGGACATTGCGAGGACGGCGGCCCGATAATCATGTAGCTGCAGGCTCGGCGGTTGGCTGACCGCCAGTTAACCATGCCCAGAATATGTCACAAACCTGCCAAGATTTAAATTCCAGATTTGGAAATACAGTTCCGCCAAGGTGGAAACAATCTGTTTACTGGGTCCATTCGGGGTCCCGCTTTTCGATGAACGCATCGATGCCTTCGCGCGTGTCGCGGTTCATCATGTTCTCAACCATAACGGATCCGGTATAGGCATACGCATTGGCCAGAGGCATTTGTAATTGCTCATAAAAAGCCTGTTTTCCGATGCGAACTGCGGATCCCAGCTTGGCCGCCAGAGTTTCGGCCAGCTTCAGTGTTTCCGCGTCCAGCTGGTCGCTCGGCACACTGCGATTGATCAGGCCCAGCTCCGCGGCGCGACCTGCATCGATGAATTGGCCGGTGGTCAACATCTCGAACGCCTGTTTGCGAGGAATGTTGCGCGACAACGCGACCATGGGTGTGGAGCAAAAAAGCCCGATGTTCACCCCATTCACGCCGAATTTGGTGCCCTCGGCCGCGACGGCCAAATCGCAAGACGCCACCAACTGGCATCCCGCCGCTGTCGCGATCCCATGGACTTGCGCGATCACAGGCTGCGGCAATTCGGGAATGGTCATCATCATCCGTGCACAGCGGTCAAAGAGGTCCTTGAAATAGGCCTGACCACCGTCCGGTTGAGCGCGGCCCGCTGTCATTTGTTTCAGGTCGTGGCCCGCGCAAAATGCCTTGCCGGCGCCGGACAGGATTACCACGCGGACACTGGTGTCGGTTTTCAGCGCGTTCAGCGTGTCCTGCAGAGCTGCAAGCATTTCATCAGACAGCGCGTTCAACCGTTCCGGGCTGTTGAGTGTAAGATGTGTGATCGCTCCTGTGTCGCGACGTTCGAGAATTGCCATCTTGCTCTCCTTGTTCAATCCGGTGGAAGTCTAGGCGCAGACGAGTCGGAGAGAAAGCATGCAATTGGCGTTATCGCGAGAGGAGCTGTCAGAGTTTCTGGCCGAAGTGTTTCCGCAAGTTTGGGACCAGTTCGAGATCGAGGATTTGACAGAAACCACCGTGCGCGTTCGCTTGCGTGTCGACGATCAACATCTCCGCCCCGGTGGGACCGTTTCGGGCCCGTCGATGTTCGCGCTTGCGGATGTGGCCATCTATGCGCTGGTCTTGGCGCGCATTGGCCGACAGGCGTTGGCCGTGACAACAAATTGTTCGATCGATTTCATGCGGAAGCCGGCGGCCAACACGGACTTGGTGGCCGAATGCCGCTTGCTGAAGCTTGGTCAGGCATTGGCGGTGGGCGACGTGTTGATGATGTCAGTTGGCAGCGAAAAACCGGTGGCCCGGGCATCGTTGACTTATTCGATCCCGCCGACCCGATAAAAAAACCGGGCCCAAGGGCCCGGCAGGAAGAGGTCCGCTGTAATGTGGACGGGGAAGCTGTTCAGATTTTCCAGAATGGCAGCCGCGCTTCACGATGGGCCTGCCGATGAGACAGTCCAACATCTTTCAGCAAGGCATCGTCCAGATGGCCCAGATGCAAGCGCGTTCGACGCCGTGTTTCCCATTGGGTCACCACATACGCAACCTTGACCGCAAGCACCGCAAAGGCCGGCAGGCGCGGCGCGGCGGAAAGGGAGAGCAGGTGATCTTGTGTCGCTGTATGTGTCATGTCGTATCCTTACATTGTATTGATACACTTTAGTGCTTAATCGCATTGGGTTGATACATTATCAAGTCAGGGAATGGCTAGGACTGAATTGTAATGGATACAATTACAATAGATCGCGTCTCAGACACCAAGGGACCAAAGTACAAACGGGTTTCTGATACAATCCGACAAGCTGTGGCAAACGGCGCGTTGAAAACTGGTACAAAGCTGCCGCCGGTACGGGATTTGGCCTATCAGCTGGGCATAACGCCGGGCACCGTCGCCCGAGCCTACACAATATTGACGAATGAGGGCGTCCTCGAGGCTGAGGTTGGGCGCGGCACTTTCGTTGCCGCTCAAAAAACGCGGGTGCCCGATGATGTTTGGTCGCGGCAGTTGGATCTGTCGGGCGCTGTCGACACTGGCACGATCAGTCTGTTCAGTCCGCGGTTGCCGGATGTCGGGCAGGTCAGCGCCATTCGCGATGCGCTGAAACAGGTCGCCCAGGGGCCAGCGCTGGGGTTCTTGAATTACCCGACTCGTGCGGCTTACCAACCGGCGCGCGAAGCGGTCGTGAATTGGTTGTCGGACCTGCCGCTCGGGCCTTTGTCCTCGGATGACATCGTGCTGACGCATGGCGGCCAAAGCGGGCTGAACATCGTGTTTCAGACCATCCTGAAAGGCCCGCATCCCACGCTGCTGGTCGAGGATTTGACCTATGCCGGGTTTCGGCGTGCCGCGGACCTGTTGCGCGCCGATGTCGTGGGGGTCGACATTGACGAGAATGGCATTCTGCCGGCCAGCCTGGACGCCGCGGCGCGGCGGACCGGGGCTCAATTGGTGTGCGTGTCACCCGAAGTGCACAACCCCACCGGCCAGTTCATGCCTCTGGAGCGGCGCAAAGAAATCGTGGCGGTGGCCGAACGGCGCGGTCTGCAGATTGTCGAAGACGATTGCTATCGCATGGGCGAGGCGCATGCCCCAAGCTTTCGCGCGTTAGCACCTGACCGTGGCTGGCATGTCTCGTCGATTTCAAAGCTGTTGACGCCCGCCTTGCGCGTCGGATTTGCCATCGCACCAAAGGGCCAGCACGCCGAGCTAAGGCGCAGCGCGGAGCACGGCTATTTCGGATTGGCTTATCCACTGGCCGAATTGACCCGCATTTTGCTGTCCGACCCGGATATGCGCCGGGTCAGCCAGCAAGTCCGGCACAGGATCGCCGATTATGTTCGCGTGGCCGTCAATGAACTTGGCGGTTTCGATCTGCGCTGGAATGCCGAAGTGCCGTTTGTCTGGTTGCGATTGCCATCCGGTTGGCGGGCCGCGGCCTTTACGCGGGCGGCTGAAACTGCGGGTGTCCAGTTGCGGTCTGCCGATGAGTTTGCCTTGCGCGACGGACGCGCCCCGCACGCGGTGCGCATCGCCATCAACGCGCAAGTGCCGATTGATAGGTTTGCCGATGCTATGCGGCGGCTGCACGGGTTGCTGGATAACCCTCCCGAGCAGATCAGCGTTTAGGGCAGGCTGCCCACACCCCAGGCGACGCCAAGCAGCAAGGCTGCAACTGACAGGCCTGCGGATAGCAGCAGCAACTTGGCCAAGGAAAACGGGCGCTCGCCGAACACCCGGCCGTTGATGCCGGAGACCACGATTTTCATGGGGGTATCCCCGTGTTGATAATGCAGGATCCATACCGGCAACAGGATGCGCCGGTAGTGAATGCCGGTGGTGTCCGTACGATACCCGATATTGACGATGCCGGATCGGTTGATGTGTCGGCGGATCCGGTTCCGGATCAGCAGGTCCTTGTCAGCGGCATTGGCCTTTAAGCCTTCGGCGACCGTCTGATGGTGCAGTTCTGCGGCAAAACCCGACAAGTATCCGGCACGAAAGGGACGCAGCCGTGCCGGTTCGAATCGGTGCAAGATACCGTCGCGGATCAGCGGTGACACATGCGTGGACGCAGGCACCAGCATATCATCGAAGAATGTTGTCATCTTGCCGGTGATGCGGCGAAACACTGTTCGCTTGCCGGACCGTTTGCGTTGTTGGGCCCAATAGTTGACGAGTTCTTTGGAATCGAATGTCCAGAATGGCGCGTAAAGGCCGGCCATCCGCCCATTCTGAACGCTCACCATCAAAGAGTTTGGGGCAGCCAGACGTTCGCTGGCCCAGCGATGGGCCTGCGCGATGGCCGTTTTTCGTGATACCGCAAAAGGCACGACGGCCATGGTGTCATAGGCGGTGTCATTTCCATGCCGCACAATCGGACCGTCGCAATACGGGCAGCGTTCTGAAACCGATGGACCGGCAAACACGACATCGCCGCCACATGTCTGACAGTGGTGTGTGCTGATGTCCTGTGGTGCAATCGGTTCGGGTTGCGGCTGGGCCGGGTCATACGGGATTTCCAGTACGGCCCGGTCGTCGCCGGGCCCATCGAGCTGGTGACCCGCGCCACAGCTTTCGCATTTCAAGGCGCCGGCATCAGGATCAAATAGCCTTTGTCCGGCGCAGGTTGGACACAACAGGTCTGTCTGTGTGGTTTGGCGCGTCACCATCAGTTGGAGTCTGCCATGGCTGCCAATACCTGAAGAAGGACCCGAAACCGGAACTCTGCGCGGGCCACGGCGCCAGTCAAATCGTTGGTCATGTACCAATCGCCGATGATCGTGCCACAAAACCATATCGCTGCCGCCCACAGGCCAACAATCGACCATCCGGCAAAGCGGCGCAGGTAGCCTGCCGAGCCAATGCGCAGCTCATTCCGCGCTTCGTGCATCAAGACCAGCTTGCGCACCGGCCAAAGCCCAAGACATGCGCCAAGGGCGATCACAACCGCGGCCGTCCCGATGGGGCCCAATGCGTCAATGTTTGCGACCATCACCGCCCAGATAGAGTTGCGATCGAATAAAAACCAGTGAACATCTCGCCTCAGTTTTGTGGGGTATTATGATACCTATTTTATAAGCTAATGATTTTGATGGGTTATTTTTGAACTGCCTGTCTTGACGCGAAAGTTCTACGCCCGTAAACCCCGGCAATCGAATTCAAGCAGGCGCGACGCGCGTCTGCTTTTCCTATCAGACGAGACAAATGCGATGAAAACCTTTTCTGCAACGCCTGCAGACATCGACAAGAAATGGATCCTGATCGACGCCGAGGGCGTGGTTCTGGGCCGTCTTGCCTCGATCGTCGCCATGCGCCTGCGTGGCAAGCACAAACCGTCGTTCACCCCGCACATGGATATGGGCGACAACGTGATCATCATCAACGCGGACAAGGTCCAGCTGACTGGCAAGAAGCGCGATGAGCATTTCTACTGGCACACTGGCCATCCCGGCGGGATCAAGTCGCGGACCAAGCAACAGATCCTCGAAGGTGCACACCCGGAACGTGTTGTTGTTCAGGCCGTGAAGCGCATGCTGCCGGGCAACCGCCTGAGCCGCAAGCAAATGACCAACCTGCGCGTCTATGCTGGCACAGATCACCCGCACGAGGCGCAAAGCCCCGAAGTTCTGGACGTGAAGTCCATGAACAAGAAAAACACCCGGAGCTGAGACAGATGGCTGATCAGATCAATACACTTGAAGACCTGAACGCCGTAGCCGGCGTGGAAACCGTTGTCGAAGAGCTGACACCGCGCGAGCCTGTGCGGGACGAATTGGGTCGGTCCTACGCCACCGGAAAACGGAAAGATGCCGTGGCCCGCGTCTGGATCAAACCCGGCTCAGGCAAAGTGACTGTGAATGGCAAGGAAATGGCGACGTATTTCGCGCGTCCCGTTCTGCAGCTGATCCTGCGCCAGCCTTTCCAAGTGGCGGGTGTCGAAGGAGAGTTCGATGTCATGGCCACCGTCAAAGGCGGCGGCCTGACCGGCCAAGCCGGTGCGGTCAAGCACGGCATTTCGAAGGCTCTGCAGCTTTACGATCCAAACCTGCGCAGCGCTCTGAAGGCTGCGGGCTTCCTGACCCGCGACAGCCGCGTGGTTGAACGGAAGAAATACGGTAAGCGTAAGGCGCGTCGTTCGTTCCAGTTCTCGAAGCGCTAAGACTTCAGACACGCCAACCTGCAAGGCCGCACGATTGTGCGGCCTTTTTTCGTTACTGTTCACCTTTTGGGCAGGGCGCGTCGTCTGTCGCTGTCCCGGATTGATATGTTGGCGGCCCACACTTACGGTAGGTTAACATTTCAGGGCGCGTTTCATGTCTGACTCTCTTTTCTCAAAATATGGCGGTTTCAAAAACATCAGTCGTGTCGTCATGACGTTTTATGAAATGGCACTCGAGTCCGATGAAGTGGGCGGTTTTTTCGAAGATATCGACATGGCCCGTCTGATCGACCATCAAACCAAATTCATCGCCTCACTGATGGGTGGCCCAGCCGCATTCAGTGATGAAAGGCTGCATGCCGTACACCGGCCGCTTGGCATAGGGCACGCGGATTTTGACGCGATCGCCGGGCTGTTGGCCGAAGCTCTGGCCGAGCACGGCATTGCCGAAACAGATATTGCAAAGGTCGTCGCGGCAGTTGAAGCAAAGCGGGCCATCATTGTTACGCAGAAGGCGGCATGAGCATTTCGGCCATAAACGAAAATCTGTTGCGCGCCATCGGTGTTGGCGTTGCGATCGTGCGCTCATCCGATCTGGGGTTCGTGTTTCACAACCAGGCTTTTGCGGATTGGTTCGGTGCCCCCGAAGGATCTTTGCTTGATGCGATCGAAGGCCTGACACAGGACGACATCGAAACCGTGACCCATGGCGGGGCCCGGTTCACGGGCGAGGTGCAGATCAAACCCAAGCGCCGGACACTGGTGATCGCGATTTCGCTGACTTTTGCACGTGCCGGGGATGAACACATCATCGTGGTTGAATGTCAGAACATCACGCGCATGCGCGAGCTGGAGAACATGATCGACAGCTACTCGACGATGGTGGAGCGCAACACGCGGGAGCTGGAACGCGAAAAAGAGCGGGTGGAGCGGCTGCTTCTGAATCTCATGCCGCGATCTGTCTATGAAGAATACAAGACGTTTGGCGTGGTCACCCCGCAATTGTATCCGGACGTGTCCGTGGTGATGCTGGATTTCGTGGACTTCACCGATTTTGCCAGTCGCACCGACCCGACGGTGACGCTGAGCGAGCTGAACGATATCTTCACGGCCTTTGATCGCATCGTTGAGCAATATGGCTGTGAGCGGATCAAGACCATTGGTGATGCTTATTTGGCGGTCGCAGGTATGCCCGAGCCGTCGCCGGACCATGCCACCGCTGTGGCTCATTGCGCTGTGCGGTTCCTGCGATATCTGGAACGTCGCAACGAAACGCACCCGCATAAATGGCGTGCTCGGATCGGGTTGGGCACCGGCGCTGCCGTGGGCTCGGTCGTTGGTATCCAAAAGTATGTGTACGATGTGTTCGGTGAATCGGTGAACATGGCCTCTCGGCTGCAAGTATTTGCAAACCCGATGAAAATCGTGGCGCCAGAACAGATGAAGTATGCGCTGATCGACGAGTTCCAAGTGTCGGATGTGGGCCTGACCAAGATCAAGGGCATGGGCGAGATGCACCTGATCAATGTGTCCCAAACAGTCACGTCCGCGCGCTTTGGCGCACGCTTCTAGAGCTATTGGTCGGGATCGATCAGCCCAAGGCCGCGCAAGTAGATGCCAATGCCGGATTCCAACAGTTCCTCGGGCGGAAACGGTGATTTTGATCCTGGCGATCCACGCGCATAAAGCTCGACAACCCCATGGCTCATCGCCCAGATATGCGCGCTGAACATCGAGGCCGGTGGGCGCTTTTCAGCAGGGATATGTTTGGACAGGTCGATGGCGGCCTGTTCCAACGTGGATCGCGCGCGCGTCGCGGCTTCGGCCAGTTCGGGGGTACGGTTTACCGAAATTCCACTTTCAAACATCGCAATGTAATGACCGGGGTTTTTTCGGGCGAATGCCAAATAGGCGCGGCCGGTCGCCTCGAACGCTGCCAGCGCCGAAGGCTGACCGCTTTGGTAGGCGTAGTCCATGAGATCGGCGAAGATATCATATCCTTGCCTTGCGGCCTCCGCGATCAGGTCTTCGCGCCCCTGAAAGTGCCGGTACACGGCGGCGGGCGTTACGCCGGCCTGTTTGGCCGCCTCGGACAGTGTAAATCCGCCCGGGCCCTTCTCGGTGATGAGCTCGAGTGCCGCATCGATCAAGGCTTGGCGCAGATTGCCGTGATGGTAGCCGCGCTTAGGCATCCAGAACTTCGGGGCCCCCGCATATGTTGGCGTCAGGCACTCCGACGGCGTTGGTGTCCTTGTCATCATAATCGACGTGCGACAGCACATAGCGCATGGCCGCCAAACGCGCGCGGCGCTTGTCATCTGATCTGATGACCGTCCATGGCACTTCGTCCGAGTGCGACCGGAGCATTGTTTCATGGATCGCGTCTGTGTATGCGTCCCATTTCGACAAGCCAGCCACGTCGATATCACTGAGCTTCCATTGCTTCAGCGGGTCGTTTTCCCTGTCATGGAAGCGACGCAACTGTTCTGCTTGACCCACGTTGAGCCAGATCTTGAACAGCAAAACGCCGTCCTGTTTCAGGGTCAGCTCGAACGGACCCACCTGGCGAAAGAACTTCTCGCGTTGGCCTTCGTCGCAGAAGCCAAAAACATGCTCGACAACACCGCGATTGTACCAGCTGCGGTCAAAGAAAACGAGCTCTCCACCGGACGGTAGGTGTTTGATATAGCGTTGAAAATACCACTGAGTGGTTTCGGTGTCCGACGGTTTGGCCAAGGCCACAACGCGGGCCGCACGTGGGTTCAGGAATTCGGTGAACCGTTTGATTGAACCACCTTTGCCCGCCGCGTCGCGGCCTTCAAAGATAACGGCCACGCGCGCTTTTGTTTTTTGCGCCCAGTTCTGCAATTTCAGAAGTTCGATCTGCAACGGGATCAGTGCGTCTTCGTAGTCGGACCGTTTCATCCGCCTGTCATAGGGATAGGTCGGATCGATAATTGTGTTCTTTTGGTCTTTGTCGCGGATCGCGAGGATCTGATCGCGGATATCCTTGGGCGCTTCTTCTTCGAAGAAGCGCGCGATGGCCCCGGCATTCGGGCGTGTCATGGCTGCGCTCCCTAGTGTCGTCTTTGGTGGCAGTATTCAATGTTAATCGGATTAACGCAAACCCGCGCGCGCTGCTGCGCGGTCAACTGCGGCAACCACGTCACTGGTGGCCACGTGGTGGGGCATATGGCCAATGCCGGGCAGGCGGGTCAGCACCGCGTTCGGAATTTGCCGCGCCAGTTTTACCGAGTGTATGTCATATCCAACCGTTTCATCTGCGTCGCCGTGCACGATCTCTGTCGGGACAGAAATCATCGAATAAAGCGGTTGTAAGTCATTGATTTCATGAAGGATGTTGGCGCGTTGCAGTGCGTTTGCGCGCAACGAGGTGCGGCGAAGGGACAGCGCCGCTGCGACGTTTTCGGCATAAGCTTCTGGTGGTGATTGGGGTTTGAATACGTCTGCTATGGCCGCAGCGACATAGTCTTTGGACACAAAGCTGGTCAGCAACGGGACCGCGACAGCGCTGCCGACAGGGTTGGAATTGATCCGATAAAGCGTGGGCAATGCACTTTCCCAAGGGTTTGACGCTGCGGCCAGCGGGACCAGTGCTGCAATTTCGTCGGGGCGGTGCACGGCCCAGGCCAGCGCCACCGCACCTCCATAGCTGTGGCCCAGCACGATTGGCCGGTTGACCCCAAGACGCGCGGCCGCGTCCGCGAGAAGGGTTGCCT
>CAWUIW010000086.1:0-12014 GCA_963922515.1 uncultured Rhodobacterales bacterium
GCATGGGGGCCGGGGCCACGCGCGGCGCAGGCCCTGATGCTGACGGTGCGAGCCCGCGCCTTGATACAAGGACGGCTGGCGCCGAACGCAGATGACGTGATTGACATGGCTGGGCCTGTCTTGAGCCATCGCATGGCACTCAACTTTGCGTCACGTGCGCGAGGCGACAGTCTTGAAGACCTGATCGAAACAACAGCGGCTGGATTGACGCGGAGTGAGGCGGCGGCGTGACGCCAGACCTTGCTCTTCGTGCCCGGTCCGAGGCAGAAGCCAGCCGGTTGCCGCCGCTCCTTGCGCGCGCGGAACACTTGGCGGGCACTGTCTTGCTGGGCGATCATGGCAGAAGGCGCTCTGGCCTTGGCGACGATTTTTGGCAGTATCGCCCCGCACAGGCCGGTGACAGCCGCAGGTTGATAGACCATCGCCGATCGGCGCGTGGAGACCAGCAGTTTGTTCGGGAACGGGAATGGCAGATTGCGCAATCGGTTATGGCATGGGTCGATCAGGGGGCGTCCATGCGTTTTACATCAAGCGCCAGCGTTCCGGAAAAGATCGAACGCGCGCGCTTGCTGGCGTTGGCGACGTCAATTTTGTTGGTGCGCGGGGGCGAGCGCGTCGGGTTGACCGGCACGCGGCTGCCTCCACGCCGCGGAAATGCACAGATCGTGCGACTGGCTCAGTTCTGGACAGAAGACAGTGGCGAAGACTACGCGCCGCCTGAGCATCGCGCGATGATCCCGCACGCAAGGGCTTTGTTCATCTCCGATTTCTTAGGCGACATGTCCGAGGTTGAACTCGCACTTGGTAAAGCGGCGGACCGCGGAGTGCGCGGGGTCCTGTTGCAGGTTCTTGATCCGACAGAAGAAGCATTTCCGTTTCAAGGTCGCACCATTTTTGAAAGTGTTGGCGGTACACTTCGGCACGAAACGCTGAAGGCGGGCGACCTTCGTGATCGATACTTGGATCGTCTGGCGACCCGCAAGGTCGACCTCAAACGCCTTTGCCGCGCGACAGGCTGGCATCTGGGCCTACATCATACGGATCAATCGGCGCAATCCGCGCTGCTTTGGATCTATCGCGCGTTGGATGGAGGCACCGCATGACCGTTTTTGGCGCAGTCGGTTTTGCAACGCCATGGCTGTTGCTGACGCTGTTGGCATTGCCAATCTTGTGGTTCATCTTGCGCGCCGTTCCTCCTGCACCGATCCTGCGACGCTTTCCAGGCGTCGCGCTGATCCTTGGGTTGAAGGACGATGAATCCGTAACCGACCGAACGCCGTGGTGGCTTTTGTTGCTGCGCATTCTGGCCGTTGCCGCAGCAATCATCGGGTTGGCAGGTCCGGTTCTGAACCCACAGCAAGTGTTGAATGGGCGTGGACCGTTGTTGGTCGTTCTCGACAACAGTTGGGCAGGCGCAACGCGCTGGCCAGACACTCAAGATGTGTTGGCAGCCAAACTTGGCGAGGCGGGCCGCGCCGAACGTCCGGTGGCCTTGCTGCGATTGACCGAGCCCGGCGTCATTACCTTTCAGGCGGCGGATACATGGCTGAGCCGTATCGCTGGCCTGACCCCGCACGCATGGGTACCAACGACAAACCAGCTGGAACGGGCGACGGCCGAACTGCAAGCGGTAGACGGTGGGTTTGATACCATCTGGTTCAGCGACGCTTTGGACTTTTACGGTCGCACCGATCTGTTGGACGAGTTGGACGCACGCGGCGATGTGCGGGTGTTTCAGTCTGGTGCCGCCGTAACAGGTTTGCACCCGGCACGCTTTGAAGATGGAGCTATTCAGTTAAAAGCGACACGGTCCGTTCCGGGCGGCGCACGCGAGACGACCATTTTGGCGCAGGGGCTGGACCCGGCCGGGACGCCCCGAGTTCTTGCGTCTGCCTCGGCTCAGTTTGATGATGGAGCCGTTACTGCCGAGACGTCGCTGTCCTTGCCGGCCGAGTTGCGCGCACGCGTCACCCGATTTGAAATCGCTGGTCAAAGTTCAGCGGGCGCCATCACGCTTGCAGATGACAGTTTACGCCGGCGCGAAGTGGCCTTAATCGCGGGTCGCGAAGACCGTGAGGGCTTGGAGCTGTTGTCGCCGCTGCACTATCTGGAGCAGGCATTGGTGCCAACAGCAGAACTGTTGGATGGCGCGCTGCTGGACATTCTGCCCGCCAATCCGGATGTGATTGCGATGGCAGATATTGCGACCTTGTCCGAAGCCGAAAAACAAGCCGTGATTGACTGGGTTGAGGCCGGTGGACTGCTTTTGCGCTTCGCTGGGCCACGGTTGGCCGCAAGCGACGTCAGCCGAGCCGAAGAGCACCCGCTGATGCCCGTTCGGTTGCGAGCAGGTGGACGCAGTGTAGGCGGCGCGATGAGTTGGGGCGAACCCAAAGCACTGGCCCCATTCCCGGAAGGATCGCCTTTTGAAGGCTTGTCTGTACCGCTGGATGTGGTGGTCAGCGCACAGGTGATGGCCCAGCCCGATCCTACACTCGCCGACCGCGTGATTGCGGCACTGAATGACGGCACACCTTTGGTCACGCGCAAGCCGGTCGGGCAAGGGCAAGTCATTCTGTTTCACGTGACGGCCAACGCGGAATGGTCCACATTGCCACTTTCCGGTCTGTTCGTCGAAATGCTGGAACGGTTGGCTGTATCGTCTTCCGCAAAAATCCCGACGGCGGCCGATCTTGATGGCACCACGTGGACCCCTGTTCAGGTCATGGATGGGTTTGGCGCCCTGTCAGATGCTGGCACTTTGCCGGGTGTTGAAGGCCCGGCACTTGCCGAGGCCGAACTTGGGCCAGAGCTACGGCCCGGGCTCTACGAGAGCGATGGCCGCCGTCTTGCCCGGAACGTGCTTGGCGCGGACGCGGCACTGGCCGCTGCTGTTTGGCCCGCTCGAATTCCTGTAGAGGGATTGACGACACCCGAAGAAACACCTTTGGGCGGGATCCTTTTGTCGGTCGCGCTGATCCTGTTGGTGGCAGATGTCCTTGCATCGCTGGCCCTGTCCGGGCGGCTATTGCCGGCGCGCGCGCTGTCCGTTTTTGCAACCCTCCTGTTGTTGTTTGGTGCGCCGCTGGCAGAAGCGCAAAGCGACAGTTCAGCCGATGAACTGGCCGCTTTGGCCACCAGCGAATTGGCCTTGGCCTATGTTGTGACGGGTGATCCGCAAGTCGATCAGATCACGGCCGCGGGCCTCAAGGGTTTGTCAGACGTGCTTTTCTATCGCACCTCCGTCGAACCTTCGGCGCCGATCGGTGTGGATCTGGAACGGGACGAGCTTGCATTTTTCCCGATGCTGTACTGGTCCATCACCCCGGACCAACCTCAGCCAACCGAAGAAGCCTATGTAAGGCTGAACACCTATTTGCGATCCGGCGGTTTGATCCTGTTTGATACCCGGGACGCCGATATCGCCGGGTTTGGATCGGCCAGCCCGAATGGGCGCAAGCTGCAGCAACTGGCGGCGCCGCTGGATATTCCCCTGCTGGAACCCGTGCCCGCAGATCACGTGCTGACCCGCACATTCTATCTGTTGCAGGATTTCCCCGGCAGATACGCGGGGCGCGACGTTTGGGTCGAAGCCGCACCGCCTGATGCAGAACAGATCGAGGGCATGCCGTTTCGTAACCTGAATGATGGTGTGACGCCCGTCTTGATCGGGGGGAACGACTGGGCCGGGGCATGGGCGGTTGACAGAAATGGCAGCCCAATGAACCCGGTTGGCCGCGGTTTTGCAGGTGAACGCCAACGGGAGCTGGCCTATCGCTTCGGCATCAACCTTGTGATGCATGTGCTGACCGGCAACTACAAATCGGACCAGGTCCATGTGCCTGCGCTTCTGGATCGGTTGGGGCAATGACCGGAACACTTATCTTCGACCCACTTGTGCCGCTTGTGGCGCTGATCATCGTTGGCTTGATCGCTTTTGTGGGTGTCATTCTGGCGTATTGGCGGGGATTGGCCGGTTGGTCCTTGCGCGGGTTGGCGGCGATCGTGTTGATCGCGGCCCTCTCGGGTCCAGTTTTCCAGCAAGAAGAGCGGGCGCCGTTGAGTGACATTGTCGTTGTGCTGGAAGATCAAAGCGCGAGCCAACGTCTGGATGACAGGACAGCCCAGACCCAAGATGCAGCAAACGCTGTCATCGACGCCTTGGGCCGACGCGAAAACACAGAGGTGCGCCGCGTGATCCTGCCGGACGCCGCCGGGGATGGCGGTACCGAATTGATGGCGGCGTTGGCAAACGCGCTGGCCGAAGAGCCCCGCGCCCGTATTTCCGGCATCATCGCCATCAGCGACGGGCGCGTGCACGATGAGGAACGCGCACCGGATTTGCCTGCGCCTTTGCATGTGCTGCTGACCGGGAAAGATACGGATTGGGACAGACGCCTGGTTGTCCAGAATGCACCGGCTTTTGCCATCATCGATGAACCCGTCACGCTGACGATCCGGGTTGAAGATCAGGGCGCGGCACCAGAAGGAACCGGGTTTGCCCCGTTGGAAATTGCGGTGGACGGCGGGCCCGCCGAACAGTTCGAAGTGCCGATCGGTACAGATATCGACCTACCCGTTACCTTGCCGCACGGTGGCAGGAACATCATTCAGTTTACGGTGCCGACAGCGGATGGCGAGATCACGGACAGGAACAATACGGCCCTTATTCAGATGAACGGGGTTCGCGATCGGCTCAGGGTCCTTTTGGTCTCTGGAGAGCCGCATCCCGGCAGCCGCACCTGGCGCAATCTGCTGAAATCCGACAGTTCCGTTGATCTGGTGCACTTTACCATCCTGCGCCCCCCCGAAAAGCAAGACGGTGTGCCTGTAGGCGAACTCAGCCTGATTGCCTTTCCAACGCGCGAGTTGTTCCTGGAAAAGATCGACGATTTCGATCTGATCATTTTCGATCGGTACAAACGCCGGGGTATCCTACCCGCCATCTACCTGGATAACGTGGCGCGATATGTTGACGCCGGAGGTGCTGTACTTGTGGCCGCTGGTCCGGACTTTGCCACGGCAGACAGCATCTACCGCTCTCCCTTGTCCACAATACTCCCCGCCCAACCCAGCGCGCGGGTAATAGAAACTCGTTACCGCCCGGATGTGACGGAACTGGGGCAACGGCACCCGGTTACTGCGAACTTACCGTTGGCCGGCGAATGGGGCCATTGGCTGCGACAGATCGATGTCACACCCGAATCCGGCGATGTCGTGCTCGCGGGGGACGGGGAAAGGCCATTGCTGATTCTGGATCGGGTGGGAGAGGGCCGCGTTGCACTTCTAGCGTCTGATCACGCGTGGCTGTGGAGCCGCGGATATGATGGCGGTGGCCCACAATTGGAATTGCTGCGCCGGCTGGCGCATTGGATGATGAAAGAACCGGAACTCGAAGAAGAAGCCCTTTGGGCCGAGGCGACGGGTCAAACCATGCGCATCATTCGGCGCACGCTGGATGCCGAAGTGGGTCAGGTTGAAATCACGCGACCGGATGGCAGAAAAGACAGTATTGCCCTTGAAGAGGTCACGCCCGGACGGTTCGAAGCCCTGTATGATGGCCCGGAAATTGGCCTTTACAGATTGGCTGAGGGCGAACACAGCTCTGTCATCGGGCTGGGCCCCGCTGCGCCTCGAGAATTCGAACAGACCATCGCAACAAGCGAAACGCTGGACCCAATTATCAAACCCTTGCGCGGAGGTATCCTGAACCTCCAAGACGGTATTCCCGTGCTGCGGTCGGTGCGCGAAGGTCGGCCCGCGGCGGGACGAGGCTGGATTGGGCTTGTGCCGCGCAATGCGTATGAAACTCGGGATGTCAGACAAGTTCAATTGCTACCGCCTTGGTTGGTGCTCTTGCTGGCATCCGTGTTTATCGTCGGTGGGTGGTTGCGCGAAGGGCGCCGCTAAGCCGGGTTCAATGGGCGCTTAAGCTCTTTTTCATGTGGGTCGGTCATGGTGCTCGACGAGCTTCGATCTGGGGTTCGCAACAAAGGGCCGGGCATGACCAATCTATCCGAACGCGGCAAGAACCGCGCCATCAGTCCAAGTGAGATACCCGCGTTTGGACACGCCGATCAGATGCTTTGGTCATCGCTGCAATCCGTAAGCGACGGGTTCGCGTTTTTCGGCCCGGACAACAAGTTGATCGGGGCGAATACCGCTTATCTTTCCAGTTTCGACGGCATCGCCGAAATGCGACCAGGCATTCACTATTTCAGAATGCTAGAGCTCATTTTGGAAAAGAACCTGATCGACATCGGCGATCTGACAGCGCCTGCTTGGCTACGGCGCATGACGGACAGGTGGCGCAGCAACCAACCCGAAGAAGTCATCCTGCATTTGACAGATGGCGAATACGTGCGTCTGATCGACCGCCGCGGCCCCGATGGTGAAACGGTTTCCATCGGCACAAACGTCACCAAAAGTATCCGAACGGAGCTTGAATTGCGCGATGCCCGGCGGCGCGCCGAAGCGGCAAACCATGCAAAGTCCGCTTTCCTGGCCAATATGAGCCACGAGATACGAACGCCCATGAATGGGGTCGTGGGCATGGCAGAACTGCTGATCGACACGGACTTGACCGATGATCAGCGCCTTTATGTCAAAACGATCAAGAATTCGGGCGAAGCGTTGTTGGAGATCATTAACGACGTCCTCGATTTTTCGAAGATTGAAGCCCAAAAACTCACATTGCATACCAAGCCGTTCGACCTTGAACGCTGCATCATTGAAGTCGTGATGCTGCTGCAACCAGCTGCCTTGGAAAAGGGTCTGACTGTTGCCGTGGACTACGACATGTTCTTGCCCACGCGCTATGTGGGCGACCCGATACGTGTGCGCCAGATACTGACAAACCTTATTGGCAACGCCGTCAAGTTTACAGAGGCTGGGCACGTGCTGATCCGTGTCACCGGAGTTCCACGCAGCGACGCCGCTGCAACCGCCGTTCACGTCGCAATCGAGGACACTGGTATCGGAATAGCCAATGAGAAACTCGGCCATATCTTTGGCGAGTTTAATCAGGCCGAAGACAATCACAGTCGGCCTTTTGAAGGCACGGGACTGGGTCTTGCGATCACAAAACGGCTGGTCGACATGATGGATGGCAGCCTCTGGGTGGAAAGCGAACCGAACGTAGGATCCTGTTTCGGCTTCAAATTGACTCTTCCAAAAGCCAAACCAAGCCAAACCAAACCTCTGCGCTTGCCAGACCGGGTGGCACATGCATTGGTCGTGGATGATCTTGAAATCAATTGCATCATTCTTGAGAAACAGATCGGCTTGATGGGCGGCCGGGCCACCATTTGCCGATCTGGCGCAGACGCTTTGGCGGCAATGAATTCATCGGTCGATCTGGTTTTGACCGATCACCACATGCCAAACATGAACGGTTTAGAGTTGGCGGATGCGCTTCGGTCCGCAGGATGGAAAGACGTGCCAATAGTGCTGCACAGCTCCAACCCCGCGGCCGTGCAAAACGACCCGATGAAGCGGCATGTTCAGGGCATACTGCAAAAGCCGATACCGAGAGACGAGCTGTTTGCCTTTCTGGGAGGTCTGGAAAAGAACAAGGATGGTCTGACGCAGGCCGTTCACGAAAACCGCCCTGCGTCCCCACGTAAACTGACGATCCCAAAACTGCCGGATCATCGGTTGCAACTGCTCGTCGCCGAAGACAACCGCACCAATCAGCTGGTCTTTACCAAAATGGTCAAGGATCTGCCTGTTGATGTCCATTTTGCTTGTACCGGTCAAGAAGTGCTGGACCTGTTCCCGCAGATCCAGCCAGACATTGTTTTCATGGATATCTCGATGCCGGGCATGGATGGAAAAACAGCGACCAGCTTTTTGCGCAAGAAAGAGGTTGGCGCCGGCCACCACACGCCCGTCGTCGCTATCACCGCCTTTGCCGCGCAAGATGCGCTTCAGGATATTCTTGCCTCAGGGATCGATGACGTTCTGACCAAGCCTTTGCGAAAGGCCGAGCTTTGGGACAGAATCGCGCTCCACTGTGCCAAGGCAGACTAGCCACGCATCAATCCGGTTCTGCGCGCACGAAAGTGGGCTTACCCGGCTCGGACAGGTCAGAATCGTAAGCATAGCCGCCATAATCAAAACCGACCAAATCTGACGGATCGGTCAATCGGTTCTGCACAACGAAACGCGCCATCGCACCCCGCGCCTTTTTCGCAAAAAAGCTGATGATTTTTGGGGCTCCGGCGCGCAATTCAAGAAATTGTGGTGTGACGACCCTGAGCTTAAGGGCCTTGTGACCCGCCGCACCAAAATATTCCTGGCTCGCGCAATTCACCAGAATATCCGTGTCCACTTTTTCGGCCTGTTCGTTTAGGCTACGCGCGATCTGGTCTCGCCAGTAAGCGTACAATGTGTCGCCTCGACGGGTCTTTAAACGGCTGCCCATTTCCAGTCGGTATGCCTGAATGGCGTCCAGTGGGCGCAACAGTCCGTACAGACCGGACAGTATTCTAAGGTGATCTTGGGCCCACCGCATCTCTTCGGGATCAAGGCTACCCGCTTCCAGACCCTGATAGGTGTCGCCGGCAAAGGCCAGCACGGCTGGCCGCAGCATGTCCGCATCCGGTGCCTGCTGAAACGCGCGGTATCGGTCGCGGTTCAGGCGCGCCAGCTCGGGGCTGAGATCCATCAAGGCACGCAAATCCTTCAGCGTCAGGTTGCGTGCCGTGCGCGCCAAACGCTGCGCATCTTCGACAAAATCAGGCGTCGTCATGGCGACGTCGCGTACGGTCCAATCCAACCGTTTTGCAGGGGAAATCACAACCAACATGGGCCAACTCCGAACTTGTCTGCGGTGACCTAGCCCGCAGTTCGCAGAACGTCCAGAAAGGCCGAACCAAAACGCTCGGCACGGCGTTCGCCCAGCACCCGAACAAGCATAGCATCATCGGCTGTCCGCAGCTCGGCCACGCGGGCCAGTTGCGCCGCGGTACAGCTTAACGGCTTGTCCACACCGGTTTCACCGCGGGACAAATCCGCTTGTGCTGCAAGCAACTGATCATAGACTTCGCCAGAACCACGAGACGCCACCTTACGCCGGGCCGGATGCGGTTCCGGGGGCGTTTCGCCGGTGATCACCTGCAAAAAAGCACGGCCGTAGCGTTCTAGCTTTTTCGCGCCGACACCATTGATCCGGGCCAAAGCATCCAAGGTGGCCGGGCGCTGCTCGGCCATGTCGATCAAGGTTCTGTCATTGAAAATCACGTAGGCGGGCACACGCGCTGCCTCGGCCAAAGCTCGTCGCTGGGCCTTGAGCGCTGACAGAAGCGGCGCGTCCTCTTCGGCGACCAACATTTTTGCAGCGGGTTTTCGTTCCGATGCACGCAACGTGTCGCGGCGCAATTCGATGGTGTCTTCACCGCGCAATATCGGCAGCGCAGTTTCGGTCAGGCGCAGCGCGCCGTGCCTCGTCGGATCGGGCCGAACCAGATCATGACCCATCATTTGCCGGAACACGCCTTGCCAACCGCGCTTGTCGAATTCCGTCCCGACACCAAAGGTCGGCAACTGATCATGTCGTTTTTCGCGGATGCGATCCGTGTCTGTCCCGGTCAGTATGTCTATCAAATGGCCTGCGCCGAACCGTTCATCCGTGCGCAGAACAGCGGAAAGCGCTTTGCGAACCGGCGTGGTACCATCGACTATATCCGGCGGCGACTCGCACAGATCGCACCGCCCGCACGGTTGGGTTTCCTCGCCAAAGTACCCCAAGAGTTTGGTACGGCGGCAGTGCAGCGCTTCGGCCAATCCAAGAAGGGCGTTGAGCCGGGCGTGATCCGCGGCGCGGCGTTCGGGCGGCGCCAACCCCTCGTCGATTTGCGCGCGACGCAACCGAATGTCTTCGGCACCGAACAACGTGAGCGTTTCGGCGGGCGCGCCGTCTCGGCCCGCACGACCGATTTCCTGGTAATAGGACTCAATCGATTTGGGCAAATCCGCGTGCGCAACCCAACGAATGTCAGGTTTGTCTATGCCCATGCCAAAGGCGATCGTCGCAACTACGATCAAACCATCTTCGCGGGAAAAGCGCGTTTCTACCTTGCGCCGCGCCTCGGCATCCATACCACCATGATACGCCAAGGCGCTGTGCCCATCTTGCGCCAGTGCCCGTGCCAGAGTTTCAGTTTTGGCGCGTGTGCCACAATAGACGATACCGGACTGACCCTTACGGGCAGCGGCAAAGCTCAAAATCTGCTGCCGCGGCCCGTCCTTGGCCGCAAAGGCAAGATGCAGATTGGGCCGGTCAAACCCGTGAAGAAAGAACCGCGGTGGCTGTCCCTGGAACAATTTCTCTACGATTTCGTCACGGGTTTCGGCATCAGCTGTCGCGGTAAAGGCCGCGAGGGGAACACCCAACGCACGACGCAAGTCACCGATGCGCAGGTAATCCGGTCGAAAGTCATGCCCCCATTGGCTGACGCAATGTGCTTCATCTACTGCAATCAGCCGGACACTGGATTGCCGCAGCAGCCGCAGGGTTGCAGCGGATGCAAGCCGTTCAGGCGCGATGTAAAGAAGCTTGAGCGTGCCATCGGACAGAGCGCGACAGACCTCGTCTGTTTCTTGGGGGGTGTTTGCGCTGGTCAATGCGCCGGCGGCCACACCAACTTCTTGCAACGCACGTACTTGGTCTCGCATCAGGGCGATCAATGGGGAAACCACGACCGTCACACCGTCCAACAGCAAGGCAGGAAGCTGAAAGCACAGTGATTTGCCACCCCCGGTGGGCATAACCGCCAGCACATCCTGGCCGCCGGCGACGGCGACAACGATTTCTTCCTGCCCGGGGCGAAACGCCCCAAAGCCAAAAACGTCACGCAACAGCGTGGCAGCGCTGGTCATGCGGAAAAACCCTGTAAATTTTTATTCTGCTCTTACAGGGACAGTTTCACACTAACATCGCGTGAACAAGTCTGCGCTAGACGAAGAAGCCGATGTTATTGCTCAAAATGATCCGCAAGGCATAAACGCCGATCAAGGCCACAAGCGGGGCCAGGTCGATGCCTTGCATCGGCGGCAGAATGCGCCGGATCGGGCGGTACATCGGCTCAAGCAAGCGGTTCAGCGTGGTCCAGATCTGCGAAACAAATGGTTGGTACAGGTTGAGCACCTGAAAATTGATGAGCCAGCTCATGATCACGTGGGCAATGATAAAGAACCACACCACGTCCAGGATCAGCATCAGAATTTGAAACAAGGATTGCATCAGTCGCCCCGCGTTGCCGTGGGCAAGACCTAAGGCGCCTCGCGGCGGCGCGCAAGTCACGCTTGAAAATTGAACATATTCACTGTTTCATCGCGCCTGCAAACACGTGGGGATGAGCATGACGACGAAGCCGATGCGCAAGCGCATTTGGGGATGGTTTTTCTTTGATTGGGCCAGCCAACCCTACAACACCCTTTTGATCACGTTCATCTTCGCCCCCTACGTCAAGGATCTGATGGGGGACGGCAGCGCTGCACAATCGGCCTGGGGGTTTGGAATTGGCGCCGCCGGTATCGTGATTGCGATTCTTGCACCTTTGCTTGGCGCGCTTGCGGATCAGTCCGGCAACCGACTGCGCTGGATATGGGTGTTCTCTGCGCTGTACGTCGTGGGCGCGGCCGGCCTATGGACCGCGGCACCGGGTAACTTCAACCTGACGCTGACACTGACACTGTTCGCAATCGGCATGATCGGGATGGAGTTCGCGACGATTTTCACCAACTCCATGTTACCAGACCTTGGAACCAAAGAAGAAATCGGCAAGATTTCCGGGAACGGCTGGGCCTTCGGCTATCTCGGCGGCTTGTTCGCGCTGGTGATTATGCTGACGCTGTTTGCTGAAAACGCAACAACGGGCACCACGTTGATCGGGTTGGACCCACTATTCGGGCTGGATGCCGATCAACGCGAAGGTACGCGATTTGTCGGCCCGCTTACGGCGATCTGGTATGCCGTTTTCATGATCCCGTTTTTTTTGTGGGTGCGTGAT
>CAWUIW010000087.1:0-11994 GCA_963922515.1 uncultured Rhodobacterales bacterium
TGACTAAAGACGTCCAGCCGCGTGCGTTCGACCGGGTATGTGATCAGCGTTTCGCCGCGAAAATCCGCGGCCTCGACAAACGGGCGCGACGCAAGCGGATGGCTGGACGCCGCCACAAACACGGGCGCATAGTCGAAAAGCTCCACGAAGGACACGCCAGCCAAGTCTTCGGGGTCCGACGACACCACCAGATCAACGTCTTCTTTCTGAAGCGCTGGCATCGCGTCAAACGCCAAGCCTGGTCGGATATCGACATCTACATCCGGCCAAGTTTTGCGAAAGGCTTCAAGCACCGGAAACAACCATTCAAAACAGGCGTGACATTCTATGGCGATGTGCAAGCGGCCCGACGACCCGTCGCGCAGGCTGCTGAACTCTGCCTGCAACGCTTCGACTTGCGGCAACACCTGATCCGCCAAGCGCAACAGGTGCATCCCGGCGGCCGAAAGTCGCAAGGGCTTTGACCGACGGATGAACAACTCGACACCAGCCTGATCCTCGAGCCCCTTGATTTGGTGACTCAACGCGCTTTGCGTGATATTCAGCTGATCTGCGGCGCGGGCCAGACCGCCGGCTTCGTGAATGGCCTTGATGGTCCGAAGATGGCGGAATTCGATGTGCAAACTATCGTCTCGCTCATGTTTACCTTGAAAATTATGAAATTGTCTCACGTTTTCTGCAGTGCGACAAGAGCCTAACCCAAAGAGGATACGCCCATGACGCCGCCTGATGTCTCGTTCGAGTTTTTTCCGCCGCAATCACTCGAAGCCTCGTTCCGGTTGTGGGACGCAGTTCAGACTCTGGCGCCAATCGGGCCCAGATTTGTTTCGGTGACCTACGGCGCTGGTGGCGCAACACGTGACCTCACGCGCGAGGCGGTGGATATTCTGCACCGCTCGTCCGGTCTGCCGGTGGCAGCGCACCTGACCTGCGTGAACACCAGCAAGGCGGAAACCTTGGCGATCGCCCAATCCTATGCAGACCTTGGCATCCGCGATATCGTGGCGCTGCGCGGTGATGCCCCGAAAGGATCACAGGGTTTCGCCCCGCATCCCGACGGGTTCCGCGACAGTATCGAACTCGTGTCCGCCCTAGCAGACACCGGGGCATTCAATATTCGCGTCAGCGCATACCCTGACCCGCATCCCGACGCCCGTTCCGTGCATGCGGATGTGGATTGGCTCAAAGCAAAGCTGGATGCTGGCGCCACCGAAGCGCTCACACAGTTTTTCTTTGAAGCAGACACGTTCTTTCGGTTCCGTGACGCCTGTGCAAAAGCCGGGATCGACGCGCCCATCACCCCAGGCATTTTGCCCATTGAAAACTGGGCGGGCGCGCGGCGGTTTGCCCAACGCTGCGGTGCAGTGATCCCGGGCTGGATTGACGACGCTTTCGAAAAAGCCTTGCGTGACGATCGCCACGATCTGCTTGCGACGGCCTTGTGCACCGAATTGTGCAGCGATCTGATCGAAGGCGGCGTGGATAAACTGCACTTTTATACACTGAACCGGCCAGAACTGACGCGAGATGTGTGCCATGCGTTGGGTAAGTCGCCAGAGGTTGTTTTGCAAAACGTTGCGTAAGCCTTGTCGCGCTTTCTGCGGGTGCTAGCGTCACCTGCAAAGGAGACGCTTCATGCCGATTGCAGAAAAACCCGAAGACTTGCTGGATCTGAAGTCCCTTCTGTCGATTTCCGGTCTGGATTACATGCTGGGTATGCAACAGGAAAAGTACCCCGGCCCGCCGATCGCCCGGACAATGGGCTACACGCTGCATACCGTGGAACCGAACCGCGTTGTGTTCCGGGGCGCGCCAGGGTTTGCCGTGACGAACCCGATGGGCAGCGTGCATGGTGGGTGGTACGGGACCCTGCTGGACAGCGCGATGGCGTGCGCGGTGATGACGACAGTGCCCAAAGGATCCGTGTACACCACGCTGGAATACAAGGTAAACCTGACCCGCGCGATCCCGGTGGATATGATGATCGACTGCATCGGCGAGATCGACCATGCCGGTCGTTCAACGGCGGTCGCCAGCGGAGAAATCCGTGGCGTGGACGACGGCAAGCTTTATGCAACGGGGTCGACAACCTGCATCATCATGGACATGACAAACCGCTGATTTACTGGGCGATCGTGCCCGCACCCAGCCAAGGCCGCGCCGGCGCGTTCAAAGGGACACTGGCATGGACCTGTTCGCTGCGGTCCTGAAGTGGGATTCGCTTGCGGCGCAATACAAAGAGTTTTGCCCAACCGCGCCACGACCCGCTGGACGGAGCCTTGGCGTCCATGGGAAACCGGTCTTGCCATCCATCCGGCAAAGGCAAACCGCACCCTTCTGCTCGGGTCAACATCCAGACCAATGAAATATTGGCGAGTGGGCGGGCCGCGTCGAACCCGTTCAATTGCCCTCCGACATCGCCGTGCGAACCACGGAACCACATTTGTTCCAACCGACCGGACCACTCCGGCACGCTTTCCCACATAACGGGCTCATAAACCAATCTGGTTTCATCCAAGGCAAGGGCGTGAAAGCCGTTACGCACCGACGGGCTGAGATGATGGTTGTGAAAGGCATGACGCGCCTCGGCGAACCGCCAAAACACCGGCAATCGCAGACCCAGAGCCTTCACTGTGTCCCATACACCAATCATCTCGATGGGCACGTTGCGGTGGCAATGCGCCTTTGCGAATTCGACCGCATAGGGGCTGTCAGGGGTGCATTCGTAATGTCGGTAAGCCGTTCGAATGTTGCGTTCCGTTGCGCAGTCGCGCTTCAAAAGACCGACCATGCCAATCACGCCCGATAGCGATCGCACAGCATATGCGCCGCGAGAATAGCCCATCAGAATGATCCGATCTCCGGGCTGATACCGTGAGGACAGGTACCCATAGGCGCGCCGGATCTGGCGATTGATACCGCGCCCCATCATGACGTCCGGCGTGGTTTTCCAGTTTTTCCACTGAACACCGGCTTCATAATACAGCGACAGGTCCCCGCCCACTTCCTGCAACAACCGATAAGTCAGCCCCGCATGCGTTTCCTCGCCCGGTTCAAGCGATGACATGGTGCCATCAAGAATGATTACATGCGTTTGCCGGCCGCGACTGCGCCGTTCCGGTGTGTGTTCGGACGTCAGTGGCCGTCCGAACAGTCGAGTGAAGAAGTTATTCAGCCGCGATCGCACCATCCTGTAGCAGGTCCCAAACCTTCATCGGTGTAAACGGCATATCGGTCTGCCGTATGCCCCGATCCCACAGTGCGTCCTGCACGGCATTGGCGATGGCTGCCAGAGCGCCGACCGTTCCAGCCTCACCGCAGCCTTTCATACCCATCAGGTTGGCCGTGGACGGCACGGGTTCCGAGGTAAACCCGATCATGGGAACATCGGCGGCACGTGGCAAGGCGTAGTCCATAAACGTTGCCGTGAGCAATTGGCCATCTTCATCATAGACGACATGCTCGGAAATCGCTTGGCCGATCCCTTGAACAACGCCGCCATGTACCTGTCCTTCTGCTAGCATGGGATTGATAAGGTTACCGAAATCATCGACGACCGTGTATCGGTCGATGGTGACGACACCAGTATCCGGATCGATCACAACTTCGGCAACATGGGCACCGTTCGGGAAGCTGCGCGCTTCCAGCGTGGTTCGTTCTTCGTGGATCATCAGGTCCAAACGGCCATCCGCTCTGGCCATTTCTGCAGCCTCCAGAAATGTCGGCGTCATGTTGGATCCGGCGGCCCGAAACGTCTCATCATCAAACGTTACGTCCTCGACCGGGACACCCATTTTTTCAGCCAGATAGCCGGAAAACACAGAGATCATCGTGGCAACCGTGGCCAGCGTGGCCGTGTTTTGAACTGTGACGGATCGCGAACCACCGGTCCCCCCGCCCTGCTTGATCAAATCGCTGTCGCCTTGAATGACAGTGATCAAGTGCGCAGGGATGCCCGTTTGATCCGCCAAGAACTGCGCAAAAACCGTCTCATGTCCTTGCCCGTTGGATTGGGTGCCAACATAGATTTTGACGGTCCCGTCCTCGCAAAATTCAACTTTGGCGCTTTCGCTGGGATCACCCAGGATGGACTCGATGTAATAGCACAGCCCCTGTCCCCGCAGCAGCCCGCGCGCCGCATCCGCGTCGCACCGCCCGGCATAGCCTGCGGCGTCCGCCTCAGCGGCTGCCCGGTCCAAAACCTTCTCAAAATCGCCCACGTCATAGGTTTCGCCGGTCGACGCCTTGTACGGAAACTGATCCGGCTGAATGAAATTGGCGCGGCGCAAATCCCACGGATCAACCCCCAGCTCGCGTGCTGCCCGGTCGATGACGCGCTCCAGCACATAGATGGCCTCAGGGCGACCGGCGCCGCGATACGCATCCACCTGCACCGTGTTCGTGTAATAGCCCTCCACTTGCATCCAAGTGGTCTGCACGTCGTATACGCCCATCAGGACGCGACTGAACAGCTGGGTCTGGATCATCTGTCCGAAATGCGAATTGTAGGCCCCAAGGTTGCAGCGTGTCTTCAACCTGTACGCGGTGATGCGGTTCTGGTCGTCAAACGCCAATTCCGCGGTTGAAACAAGATCGCGCCCACCATTGTCACTGAGCATCGCTTCGGTCCGATCCGACATCCAGCGCACCGGCTGCCCCAGCATGCGCGCTGCCTGCGCCACGAGGAAGTATTCAGGGTACGGCATCGCCTTCATGCCAAACCCGCCGCCAACATCCGGGTTGGTCACGCGGATGTCCGCTTCGTTCATACCCAGCACATTGCTGAGTTGCCCCTTCATGCCCCAAACGCCCTGGCCATTGAATGACAGATGCAGACGACCTCCAGCAAACTCTGCGAAACAGCCGCGGGGTTCCATGGCATTCACGATCACGCGATTGTCCGGCACCTCAAGCGATACCGTGCGCGCGGCTGCCTGAAAGGCGGCTTCTGTGGCGGCTTCGTCTCCCATACCCCAATCAAAGGCAAGGTTATCCTTTGCCTCGGCATGGATGGTTGGACCACCGGGCGCCACATCCATCTTGGACGGCAGATCGTCTATATCGATATCAACAAGTTCTGCCGCATCCATGGCGGCCTCTCGGGTTTCGGCGATGACCACTGCCACGGGTTCACCGACATACCGCACTCGCGTTTCTGCCAACAAGGGCCGCCTTGGGTCCGCGCCTTTGCCCCCGTCGCGGGTCGGTGCCAGAGCGGCCCACATGCCTGCGTTGACACCCGCCGCAGCCAGCCGATCGGCGGTCAGGATCAGGCGGACGCCATCCACCTCTTCTGCATCCACAATGTCGAGGGACTGCAATTCGCCATGGGCCACCGGGCTGCGCACGACATGGGCAAACAACGCACCTTCGGGCACAAGATCGTCTACGTAGCGGCCGTGACCGGTCAAAAACCGGATATCTTCAACTCGAACAACCGATTGCGATTTGCCGAACTTTTCCATGCTGCCCTCCGACGACGTTTCGTCGGGACACTAGCGGGCCGCCCGGTCGAGTCCAGCCCTGTGCGGCCGTTAATCGCGCAGCGATAGCACCGTTTGGATATCCAGACGCCCAAAGCCGTTGAAACGCGTGACCGTGACCGAAGAATAGGCACCCATGCCTTGGAAAATCACATAGTCGCCTTCGGCAATGTCCGTCGGCAATGCGCTTGTGCCCGGCAGACGGTCAACGCTGTCGCAAGTCGGGCCAAACACAACCCGCGGCGCGCGGGCACCGTTTCGCTGTGATCCGTCCGGGCGACACACGGAAATTCGGTCGATGTTCCCAAGCAAGGGCGACTCGGCAAGGCCGCCATACACCCCGTCGTTCAGGAACACGGATCCATCGTCGCGTACGGCGCGCACCTGCGTCAGAAGACAAAACGCTTCGGCCACCATGGCCCGCCCTGGCTCGCAAACCAAGGCTGGTCGCGATGCACCAAAGGCACTGCGCGTTGTCCGCTCGATCGTCGCAAAAATAGGGGTAAGGTCCGGAGCTTCATCGGCCAGACGATGCGATGGAAAACCGCCGCCGACATTCAGCCGCGCGATTTCCACACTTGCGTTTTTGGCGATGTCCTTGGCCCTGTTGATGTACGCGATCCATGCCGCCGCGTCCGTGCATTGGGTGCCGGGGTGAAACGTGATCGACGGCACAAACCCAAAGTTACGCGCCGTTTTGAGCAACATCTCAGCCACATCTGGTGTTGCCCCGAATTTCGAACCAAAGTCATAGGCCGCCCCAGCTACGGGTAGTTTGAAGCGCACGGACACTTCGGTTTCCGAAATCGGAGCAATGCCGGCCAGCTTTTGAAGCTCGGATAAGCTGTCCACCGAAAAAGATCGAACGCCAGCCGCAACCGCGGCCTCTATCTCGCTGCAAGAACGGACCGGATTGTTGAAGTGTTGGGCCGCATCGGGCGCAATGCTGCACACAAGGTCCACTTCGGCCATCGAGGCGACATCGTAGCCTTGCAATCCTGCCGCATCGAGGTTCTGGATCACCATGGCTTCCGGGTTTGACTTTACTGCATATGTCACGAGCCCCGGAAAACCGGACAGAAACGTGCCGGCCGTGCGCTGCAGTTCCGCAGGACAGAACAGCAAAGTGGGGTTCACCGGTCTTTCGGTCGAAATGAACGCCGACGGCGATGCAAAGATAGCGCGAGTCAATTGCAATGGGACACCCTTTCCTGTTTTGGGTTTGGCATCACGACGACGCGGCTTTGCCCGCGGCGGTAGCGGCGATGATGCCAAGCGTATTGAAGTCAAAAATGATTGAATCGATTGGCGTTTTCACCAATCATTTCGGTCAAATTGCCGGAAATTACGAGCAGAATGACGAAGTGGCTGGTCAAGATGATAGATGATGTCGATTCAAAACTGATTTCAGAACTGGCGATGGACTCGCGCATGTCCACGTCACGGCTGGCACAGAAACTTGGGCTGGCGCGATCGACCGTCCAATCCCGAATTGATCGCCTGCACGCCCGCGGCGTGATCACGGGCTATACCATCCGCCTTGGCGAGGCTGCCACCCTACGGCGGATCAAGACCACAGTCTTGATGCAGATCGATCCGCGAGAACAAGCACGCGTGATCAGTCGGCTCAAGGCCATTGCAGAGGTCGAAACGGTCCATACAACCACGGGCCGGTTCGACCTGATTGGTGTGCTGTCAACCGAAACCACATCAGCGCTGGATGATGTGCTCGACCGCATTGGCGCGATTTCCGGCGTCAAATCTTCGGAGAGCCTGGTTCATTTATCGACAAAGTTCGACCGGTCGCTTTCAGCATAGTCCAACAACCAGGCCCGAAAGGCGCGTGCTGCCGGTCGCAACGTGGCCGCATCCTCATAGACCAGATGGTAAGCTTCGGCGCCACGGAGCCGAAAGTCGGTCAGGCATGGGGTCAGCGCGGCTTCCCGCATGACGCGATCACTGGCGGGCGCGCGGGCCAAGGCGATCCCAGCCCCGGACCCTGCCAAGGCCGCCGCCATGATGGAACTGTCGGCAAACAAGACATCTGCATCGGCACTGGCCATGCCCAACGCATCAAGAACGCTAGGCCAGCCAGCGCGGTGCGTTGCCACCTCGATCAACGGGTAGCGCAACAGGTCCGCGGGCTGGAAAATGGTCTCAGCGACCTTCGCCGTCGCCACCGGGTAGAGCCATTCGCCCATCAGCACATCGCTGGACCTGCCGAACTGTTGTGGATTGCCGAATACGACCTGAAGGTCGCTGAACCGTTGTGTGAAGTCCGAGACCGCGTTTCCGGTGCTCAGCAGCAAATTGATCGCGGGATGCAATTGCCGAAACTCGTTGAGCCGACCGGCCAGAATCCCATGCGCATAGATCAGCACAGATTGTACGTAGAGCGGCTGCGCACCCACATCGCCGAACAGACCGGCGGTGGCAGATTGCAAGGTCAACAAAGACTGCTGCACCACAGGCAGATATGCGCGCCCGGCAGCCGTCAAGGAAACAGCATGCGCGTGCCGCACGAACAAATCAGCGTTCAATTGCTGTTCCAGAGCCTTGATTTGTTGGCTCACCGCGGCCGCAGACATGTTCAGTTGCAGGGCTGCGCGGCTGAAGCTTTCGCAACGTGCCGCCGCCTCAAACACGCGGAGCCAGTTCAGCGATGGAAGACGTTGTGCCATCCGGGCAGGCTAAGTTGAGCTTATCCTGAAATGCAAGAATGGCCGCGCTGGCGTCGTGGTTTGGTGGCGTATGCTCGACCCGGCGACTCAGGCATGGGGGAGGCGATGCCAACAGAACTGCAACTCAGCGATGGTCGATTGACCCAAGATGATATCGATCGCTATTGGACAGATGGCTATCTTTTCCCGATTGACGTCATGACCAAGGCAGACGCCCTGGCCCTGCGCCAAGAGCTTGAGGAGATAGAGCGCACGTGGCTCGACAATGGGCTGCCATTGCCTTTGAACACCTACAAACGGGTGAACGCCCATTGCGTGATGCCGCTGGCCTATCGCATCGGATCCGACCCACGAATACTAGACGTGGTCGAGGGCATTCTGGGCCCTGACATTCTGATCTACGGGGTCGAATTCTTTATCAAGGAACCCAATACACAGCATATCGTGTCCATGCATCAGGACCTGACCTATTGGGGGCTTGGCGCAATCGACGGCTTGCTGACCGCATGGGTTTCCCTGTCGCCTGCAACCCCTGCATCGGGATGCATGGATTTTGTCAAAGGCTCTCACAAGAACCCAATACTCCCGCACACCGACACGTTCGACGAGAAGAACCTGCTGAGCCGCGGGCAGGAAATTGCCGTGGATATTGCGGAGAACGAAAAAACAGCGATTGAAATCCACCCCGGCCAGATGTCCTTGCACCATGGCCTCATGATCCACGGATCGGGCCCCAACACGACCCATGACCGCCGCATCGCTGCGGTGGTGCGCTACTGCACACCCGAGATTGCGCAACAGGTTGCTGAAAAAGACTATGCTATACTGGCACGCGGTGCCGACCGTGTTGGCAACTTCATCCATTTCATGCCGCCCCGTGCACCATTTGCGCCCGAGAGCTTGGCCCTTTACGATGAAATACGGACTGCGCAAGCCAAAGCGCTGATGGCCGGAACAGACAACAAACAGGGTCTTTACGCGTGATGGACAAAGTTAATTTTACGCAAATGAAGGACGGCACCAAGGAAGAGTATGAATTCCTGACAGCGCATGAAATTGAACACACCAAGGGTACGGCGGACCGCTTGCTGACTGCGCTGGTCGATCTGGACGAAAGCCTGAGTGGCTACCAGATCACCCGGTTGGGACATTCGGTGCAATCGGCTACACGGGCGTGGCGGGATGGCGCGGACATCGACTGGGTGGTCGCGGCTTTGCTGCACGACATCGGCGACATCTATGCGCCCTACAATCACGATGAGTATGCCGCCACGATCCTGAAACCGTTCGTCCGAGAGCAATGCACTTGGTGCGTTCAGACCCATGGCGATTTCCAGATGATCTATTACGGTCATCATCTGGACGGGTTTGATCAAAACAAGCGCGACCGCCACAGGGGTCATCCCTATTACGAGGATTGCGCGGCATTTTGTGAACGTTGGGACCAAGCATCGTTCGACCCAGACTATGACGATCTGCCCTTGTCATTTTTCGCACCGATGGTCCGCGAGGTTTTTGAGCGTAAACCCTACGACCCCGAAACGATCCGACCTGGCGAACGGTGCCCTCTGGTCGATGCAGCGGTCGCAGCCAAGCGGGCCGCCAAAACCGAGTCCAAATCGCAATAGTTACGAAAAACTTAACAAGAGCGATTCGCTCTGTTCTTGGCTGATTCGCTGCGTCTGGGGTATCCAATTCACAAAAGAAGACGGGTCCGGCAGGCGGTCGGCGCATGACTGGCTGGTCATGCGCGGCACAAGCTTCGCAGTGCCCCAGACAACAAAGAGCAGGACGAATGGACAATACAAAACAACCACTTGGCGTGGTGACCATGGTTTACGAAGACTATTTCTTCCTGAAACGATGGTACGATCACTACAAACCACAGGTCGGCGCTGAAAACCTGTTTGTTTTCAGCCATGGCAACGATCCCATGCACCGCAAAATCGCCAAGGGCGCCAATGTGATCAACACGCCGCGAGATCCGCGCCTGCAAAAGTGGAACCGCCGCCGCTGGGGCATGATGAGCAGTTTCGTGTCCGGGCAGTTGGAATTCTACAACTGGATGATTTTGACTGATGTCGACGAAATCGTGATCACGGACCCCCACGTGGCTCCTGACATCGTCACCTATCTGCGCAAACGGTTCCCCAAAATCCGTCAAGCCCCGAAAAACATCGCACCTTTGTGTTTCGACGTGGTGCACTACCCGGCAGATGAAATACTGCCGATTGACGACAACAGCACCATACTGTCGCGGCGACGCACCTACCGTCCAAACACCAACTACAGTAAACCCTGCTTGATCCGAAAAGGGGCGCATTTCTGGCCTGGCGGGCATGTCAACAGCCTCGGCCCTCGGCATCTGCCTGATGGTCTGTACATGCTGCACCTGCGCTTCTTCGATCGCTACCAGATGGAAGCCAGGGCAGAGGAAAGACGGCGGTCGATCCAGTCGACCGATGAATTGAACCCGAACTACAGCAATCTAGAAACCTGGTACGACACCCTCGCCTTGCACACCGATATATTGGAAAACACAGAGTTCAAAGGCGAAGACATTGATATCCCGGAGTTTCGGACCGAAATGCAAAAGCAAGTTCAAAAGGCGCCAAACCGGTTTGCCTGGCGCCGGGTGCAATCGCCGTACCTTTATCGGATACCAGAACGGTTCGCCGCGGTCTTTTAAGCGCAGTACGGGACGGGCGCCTTTCCCGGCGCAGGCACAAGAATTCGCTCCGGCAACCTTTTCCTTTTGCGCGTCCTTCGCTAGATGATCCCCGGACCGAGCGGGGACCCTGAGCATGGCACTGGAAAAGACGTTTAACGCAGCCGAAGCCGAAAGCCGACTGTATCAGGCTTGGGAAGAGGCAGGATGTTTCAAGGCGGGCGCCAACGCGTCGCGGGCCGAAACCTATTGCGTGATGATCCCACCCCCCAATGTGACGGGATCGTTGCATATTGGGCATGCGTTCAACAACACGTTGCAGGATATCCTGACCCGTTGGCACCGCATGCGCGGCTTTGACACGCTGTGGCAGCCGGGACAGGACCATGCCGGCATTGCGACCCAGATGGTGGTCGAACGAAAGTTGGCCGAAAACCAGCAACCCTCGCGCACCGAAATGGGACGCGACGCTTTTCTGCAAAAGGTGTGGGAATGGAAAGGCGAAAGCGGCGGCACGATCATCAACCAGCTGAAGCGCCTCGGCGCCTCGTGCGATTGGTCACGCAACGCCTTCACCATGTCGGGCGCGCCCGGGGCACCTGACGGCGAAGAGGGCAACTTCCACGATGCCGTGATCAAGGTCTTTGTCGATCTTTACAACAAGGGGCTGATCTATCGCGGCAAGCGCCTTGTGAACTGGGATCCACATTTTGAAACGGCGATCTCGGACCTGGAAGTCGAGAACGTCGAAGTTTCCGGGCACATGTGGCACTTCAAGTATCCGCTCGCCGGCGGTGAAACCTATACGTACGTGGAAAAAGACGAGGATGGGAACATCACGCTGAAAGAAGAGCGCGATTACATTTCCATCGCCACAACCCGCCCGGAAACCATGCTGGGTGATGGCGCTGTCGCGGTTCATCCTTCAGATGAACGGTATGCGCCGATCGTCGGAAAGCTCTGCGAAATACCGGTTGGTCCACAGGCGCATCGGCGCCTGATCCCGATCATCACCGACGAATACCCCGACCCGGACTTTGGCTCGGGCGCGGTCAAGATCACCGGGGCGCACGACTTCAACGACTACGAGGTCGCCAAGCGAGGCGGCATCCCGATGTACAACCTGATGGACACCAAGGCGAATATGCGCGCCGACGGCAAA
>CAWUIW010000088.1:0-11972 GCA_963922515.1 uncultured Rhodobacterales bacterium
GCACGAGATTGTTTTCCCCGATCCACTTTCGCCAACAAGTGCAAGCGTTTCTCCGGGATTTATTGAAAAACTCACATCCTGCACGACAGGAGGTGCTGAGCCAAATCCGATGCTCAGGTTTTCAACAGTCAGCAAAGCACTCATGCACAAATCCATTCGCCCGATGGCTAATCGGGCTTCGCCCATCCGGAACCACCTTGGCAAGCTCAGCCCCTTCTAGTCAAACCCGAATTTCCCTTGGCTGCTCTGGCATGGCCATCTGATCAACCGGTAAGGTTGGGGGCTTGCGTAGAGGGCTGCATAAGTCCATGGGTTGAATTGCAAACACACACGTTTCGACAACGACGCGGGGTTTCTTGTGACTCGTCTGGATATGTTCATTGCTCGCATGGTGTCACAGCGCGCCTGCCTGGATTTTGCCATGGCTGAAACCGAACACATGGCGGGCCCCGTGTTTGAATTGGGCCTCGGCAATGGTCGGACCTTTCATCACATGAAATCCAAGATGCCCGGTCGTGACATTTACGTTTTTGAACGAGCGATTGCGTCGCATCCGGAGTCGACCCCGGCCGAAGATATGGCCATCCTTGGGGATGTTCGGGACACGCTTCCGGCAACTCTGGAAAAAATGGGGCCGGTCGCGCGGCTTATCCATGCGGACCTTGGCGGTCACAGTCTGGAGAAGAATGACATTTTTGCGCGCGAAATCTCGCCAGTGGTCGAGCCATTGCTTGCGATCGGAGGGCTGATGGTGTCGAGCGACAGGATGTATTTCGCGAGCCTTGTCGAGATTGGATTGCCGGAAGGCGCTGTGCCGGGGCGGTGTTTCATCTATAGGCGCGACGCGTAAACATATAAAACATATGTTTTATCAAATATTCCGATAATCCAATGTGTTGACGCTAATTGGACTGGCGCCGGGCGCACTTCACGGATATCGCTGAGGCCAAATAGCCTTACTAGCGATTGACGAGTTTCAGTGCATTCATGACCGCCGCTCAACATTCAGTTGTTTCTCCAGAGTGTCTCTGTGGATTTCAGTTACCCCAATGGGCGAGCGCGACTAACTCATGACCGCAGCCTTTGTCGAACACAGCGCGCAACATGTTCGCGCGATATTTGAAGAGATGCGCGATCACCGCGGACACAAAAGGGAACGGCTCCATCGTACGTTCTTAAGAATGATAGAGTTGGGGTATTGGAACCCAGGGGATCGTTTGCCTGCGGACAAGGATCTGGCCGGCGAGTTGCCGGTCAGCCTTGCAACTGTGCAGGCGGCGATGCAGATGTTGGCAGAGCAAAACCTGATCCGACGTGCCCGCCGAAGCGGCACATATGTTCGAGATCTTGAGTCTTTGTCGACGGAGCTTATGTTTTTTCGCTTTCGGTCGCCGCAAACGAAAAAATTCTTGAAAAGTCGCAGCTTACGTGCGCGCGCCGAGCAGATCGCGGGCCAAGGACCCTGGTCTGAGTTTCTTGGAGACAGACCCCACTACCTGCGGATTGAGCGGTTGGTCTGCGTGGATGATCAGTTCCGGCTATTCAGCGAGTTTGTTCTTGCCGATCCTGCATTCGACGCCCTTTTGGATCTTGATGAAGATCGGCTAAAGGAAGCGCCAATCCTGCAGTACATTCAAATTCGTTTCAGGCGACCAGCCACGAGTTTCGAATGGACCATTTCGCAAACTAACCTGAACGCTGGTCTGGCTTCTGCGATTTCTTTGCCACAAGACGCCATGGCGCAGGAGTATTGTGTTTTTGTCCGAACGGTGGACAGGGCGCCTTTGGCGTTTCACCGATTCTACGTGCCGCCGAATCAAGCTGCATTGGTCATTGATAGCGGATTCAGAAAATAGCTGTTTCCTTGTTGGAATACATCTTTTGCGTGTGCTCTAACTGCTCATAGCGGCAAGATACCGCTAAAATTATAAAGATAGGTTAAGAAACTGACGCTGATCCGAGGCGCTTCGTCCTGCGACCCTTGCATGTGGTGCGGGCGCAAGACTCAACGCAACGTTGATTGCTGCCTTTGTGAACACCTGGAACGAATACGAACGATTGACTTTTCCGATTAAAAAAGTCAGGATAGATTTCAAGGTGTCCAGCCAGCTGAATAGGCGCAGCCCGACACGCGGCATTTCCGATTTGTCATTCAGCAGGAGACCAAAACATGACTTCCCTCATTCCTTTGAAAAACTCCGCGAGTTCTGCGGTTCAGGTCCCGACATACCTGGCAGAGGATTTGACGCAAAATGGGCACATCGCGCAGATACAGCTGCGCGACCAAATATATACACTTCGCATTACGCGAGCCGGAAAGCTCATCCTGACCAAGTAGGTGTAGGCTAGGATCGACTGCTCCAGATTTTGAATGGACACAAATGTCTAGCGCCTGGCAAAATCTTTGCTAGAGTACTGGACACTTGTGTCATGTGGAGTCGGAAATGAAATCGCATTATCGGGCCGTGATCATCGGCGGGGGCGTTGTCGGGTCATCAGTTTTGTACCACTTGGCCAAGTTTGGCTGGACGGACGTCTGCCTTTTGGAGCGGTCTGTTCTGACCGCCGGATCAAGCTGGCACGCGGCGGGTGGCATTCACGCGCTGAATGCGGACCCCAACATCGCATCGTTGCAAGCCTACACCATCGACCTGCTCAGCGAGATCGAAGCAGAAAGCGGTCAGAACATCGGGCTTCACATGACGGGAGGCTTGACGATGGCGGGTACACCCGACCGGTGGGAATGGCTGCAATCGGCCTACCGTGTGTTCCAATCGATCGGGATCGAAGACTGTCATCTGGTTACGCCTGAAGAAGCACAAAAGCTTTGCCCGATCATGTCGACCGATGGGCTGCTGGGGGGCATGTGGGCGGACCGGGAAGGATATGTTGATACCACGGGCACCGTGCACGCCTATGCCGTCGCCGCGAAAAGGCGCGGTGCAGAGTACTATGAGCACACCAAGGTCGAGGAATTGATCCAGACGGCAGATGGCTGGAAGGTCGTAACCGACAAGGGCACGATCACATGCGAGCACGTGGTGAACGCGGCGGGTCTTTGGGCCAAGCAAGTGGGCCGTATGGCTGGCATTGAATTGCCCGTATCGCCACTGAAACACCACTATCTCATCTCGGATACGATTCCGCAGCTTCAAGAGCTGGATTTCGAAGTGCCCATGACGGTCGATCTCGAAGGGTTCACTTATCTGCGTCAGGACCAAAAAGGCGTTCTTCTTGGCATCTACGAGATCGATCACGAGCACTGGGCCATGGACGGGGCGCCATGGGACTATGGAATGGAGTTGTTTCAGGAACAGACAGATCGGATCGAAAAGGAACTGATCCTTGGCTTCGAACGCTACCCCGCACTGCAAGAAGTGGGCGTGAAGACATGGGTGAACGGGGCTTTCACCTTCTCGCCGGACGGCAATCCTTTGGTGGGGCCAGTGCCGGGCAAGCCGGGGTATTGGTGCGCTTGCGCGGTCATGGCAGGTTTCCTGCAGGGCGGCGGCGTCGGCAAATCGCTGGCCGAATGGATGATTCATGGCGAACCAGAGGCCGATGTCTATGGCATGGACGTGGCGCGTTATGGCAAATTTGCGGAGAACAAACGCTTTATCCGGGAAACGACGGGCCAGTTCTATTCGCGCCGGTTCGTGATGACGTATCCGAACGAACAACTGCCTGCCGGGCGCCCGCTGAAAACGGCACCCGCGCATGACGCAATGACCGACGCGGGCTGTGTTTGGGGGCAAAGCTGGGACCTTGAGGTGCCGCTTTACTTCGCACCGCCCGGATTTCAGGAAACGCCAACCCTCAAACGATCAAATGCATTCGATATCGTGGCCGAGGAGTGCAGGGCGATCCGGGAAGGGGTCGCGCTTCTGGATATCACCGGTTTTTCCCGCTACGAAGTGTCGGGCCCGAACGCCGAAGCGTGGCTTGATCGGATCATGGCCTCTAAGTTGCCGGCACCTGGTCGGGCACGGCTGGCCCCGATGCTAGGCGAAAACGGCAAGCTGAAAGGGGATCTGACCATACTCAACTGGGGTGATGGCACCTGGTGGATCATGGGCAGCTATTACCTGCGCGGCTGGCACATGCGCTGGTTCCAAGATCATCTGGATGATGGCGTTTCAATCCGCGATCTGGGCGAAGAAGTCTGCGGATTTGGCTTGATCGGGCCAAGATCGCAGGACGTTCTGGAAAAAGTGGCAGAAACGGATGTCTCGGGTCTGAAATTCATGGGCTGCGGCGATGTCGACATCGGCTTGATCCGCTCACGCGTGGCCCGGATGTCGGTCACAGGTGAAAAGGGCTACGAGCTCAATTGCCGTACGGGTGACCATATCGCGTTGCGTCGGATGCTGTTGGCCGCAGGGGCAGATCACGGCATTCGTGAGGTCGGCTTCAACGCGATGCTGAGCACACGCATCGAGAAGAGCTTTGGCATCTGGTCGGCGGAATTCACCCAAGGCTACACGCCTGGCATGACTGGAATGGATCGCTGGATTGACTGGGACAAGGAGTTTGTCGGCAAGCAAGCGGCCATGGTTGAACGAGATGGAAATGGACCATCACAACTGCAAGTCACCTTGGACATTGTCAGTGCCGATGCGGATGCCAGCGGTTACGAACCGATTTGGGCCAACGGGGAAAAGGTTGGCTTCGTCACGTCTGGTGCTTACGGCCACACGCTGCAAAAGTCCTTGGCAATGGCTCTGGTCAACCGGGAACATGCCGATGTCGGCACTGATCTGACGGTTCATGTTGTCGGTGTTGAGCGACCGGCCAAGGTCATCGCGGCGTCGCCTTATGATCCCACAGGCACTGCGATGCGGGCATGACCCAAGCGCCGACAAAACGCCGGGGCGGGCGACGACGTGGGATAGAGTCCCTCATCGAAACGCGTCAGGTCGACTATCACAATCTGCGCAATCCGTTCCCACCCGTTCCCGCTTTTTCCGAAGACCGCATCACTGCGATTCACGAGGCATCCCTGTCTGTGCTACAGGATATCGGTGTAAAGGTTCTGTTGCCCGAAGCCCGCACATTGCTGCGACAGGGTGGCGCGCGGGTCAATGAAGAAGCAGAGATGGTTTTTATTGGCCGCGAGATGGTCAACGCTGCCATCGCCAGCGCGCCGAAATCCATCACCATGCGTGCCGGTGCCCGCGACAGAGACTTGGTGCTCGAACTGGGGCGAATGGCGTTTCAGCCCGGTGCCGGGGCTCCGCATGCGACGGACCGCATCAATGGGCGGCGGCCGGGCAGGCTGAAGGATTTCCGTGATTTGGTGAAACTGACGCAGCATTTCGATGCGTTGCACATGGTTCCACCTTTGGTCGAACCGCAAGACGCGCCCATTCATCTGCGCCATTACGCCATGACCCGCGTGATGATGTCCGAAAGTGACAAGGTGCCATTTGCCTATTCACGCGGTACGCCTCAGGCGATGGATGTCTTTGAAATGCTCCGCGATTTTCGTGGATTGTCCGATGATGCGTTTCTGGCCGAACCGTGGGTGTACACGATCGTGAACACCAATTCGCCCCGACAAATCGACATCCCGATGGCTCAGGGGCTGATTGATTTTGCCCGGCACGGCCAGATGACCATCGTCACGCCGTTTACGCTGATGGGCGCGATGGCCCCGATTACCGTTGCCGGCGCACTGACACTGAGCCACGCCGAAGCCCTGGCCGCGATCACTTTGACCCAGTTGGCCAAACCGGGGGCCCCCGTGCTGTACGGGACCTTTACGTCCAATGTGGATATGAAGTCGGGCGCGCCCGCGTTCGGCACGCCCGAGCAGGTCAAGGCGTCATTGGGGGCTGGACAATTGGCGCGTCTATTGGGGTTGCCGTGGCGCAACGCAGCCGGTTCGGCGGCGAACATCAACGATGCTCAGGCCGCTCACGAAACAGAAATCAGCGGTTGGGGGGCGATGCTGGCCGGTTCAACTGTGATCATTCATGCAGCCGGCTGGCTCGAAGGCGGACTGACTGTGTCTTACGAAAAGTTGGTGACAGACATGGAGATGGTGCAAGTGTTTGCCGAGCTCTGTTCTGAAACGCCTGCCACCGACGACGATATTGGTCTGGATGCTTTGCGCGAGGTCATGCCGGGCGGCCACTTTTTTGGCGCGCAACACACGATTGCGCGCTACAAAACTGCCTTCTACGAGCCGTTCGCGCATGACTGGTCCAACTTTGGTTCTTGGACTGAGGCGGGGGCACAGGATGCAGATACTCGCGCCACGGCGATCTGGCAGCGTTTGCTTGACGGCCATCAAACCCCGCAATCGGTGCAGCCCGACCGGCTGGCTGCTTTGGATGACTTCATCGCGAAACGCACCGCAGCTGGCGGGGCGCCACCGGAGAGTTAGATGAGCGGGCCTGTATTACATCGCGACAATCCAGATGCCGAACCCCTTATAGGCAACGTGAAAGTCACGCGCGACGATTGGATCAACCTGGCACTTGATGTCCTCGTGAGCGACGGCGTGGAACAAGTGAAAGTGCTCAACTTGGCGGAACGAATGGGCGTCTCGCGGTCGTCGTTCTACTGGTACTTCAAGTCGCGCCAAGAGTTGCTGCAAGCCTTGCTGTCGGTCTGGCAAGCCACGAATACAGCGGGGTTTATCACGCAAACCAGCCTACCCGCAGAAACGATCACAGCGGCGGTGCTGAACGTGCATCGTTGCGTCGTGAATGCAGAGCTTTTTGATACCGCATTGGACTTTGCTGTGCGCGATTGGGCTCGCAGGGACGGCAAAGTGCGCCGTATGCTGGATCAGTCGGACGCGCGCCGGTTGGACGCGCTGACCGACATGTTTCGACGATATGGATACGCTGACCTCGAAGCCGTGACGCGTGCGCGTGTGCTGTATTACATGCAGATCGGTTACGATTTGGCTCAGCTCAATGAACCGGTCGACTTTCGCTTGTCGCTGGTGCCGCACTACCTGTTCGCCTTCACGGGTCAGCAGCCACGGTCCGGCGAATACGAGGAATTCAGTGAATATGCGCGTGCAATCTGGGGCGCAACCGAAACAGGAGAGACACGATGACCCAAACCGCCGACGCAATCATCATCGGAACAGGCGTGATTGGCGCCGCGATTGCCTTTGAGTTGTCAAAAGCGGGGTGGAAGACCCTGTCTCTGGATCGCAATCAGCAGGTCGGACATGGCTCAACCGCCGGGTCTTGCGCCATCATTCGCATGCATTATTCGACCTTCGATGGTACTGCATTTGCTTGGGAAGGGTATCACTATTGGCGCGACTGGGGAGCGTATTTGGGTTTGCCCGGTGATGCTCCGCTCGCCAAGTTTCGCGAAGTGGGCTGCATGACCATGAAAACCGTAGCGAACGGCTTTCTGGAAAAGCACATGAAGTATTCGGCCGAGCTGAATTGCCCATTCGTGGAATTGGCGCCGGAAGAGGTTCAGGAGAAACTGCCGATCTATTCGCTCGACAGCTTTGCACCTGCAAAGCGACTGGATGATCCGGATTTCGGTCAACCCAATGGGGCGAAAATGAACGGGGCGGTGTTTTGGCCGAATGGCGGCTATGTCAACGATCCGGCATTGAGCGCACAAAACCTGATGGCTGCCGCGCAGCAGCACGGGGCGCAGCTGAAAACCGGTGCCGAGGTCACCGAAATTCTGCAAACCAATGGTCGCGTTTCCGGCGTGCGACTGAAGGATGGCAAAGACTTGTTTGCCCCCGTGGTCGTCAATGTGGCCGGGCCGGGCTCGTCCATCGTCAACGGTATGGCCGGTGTTTTGGAAGACATGACAATTGCCACGCGTCCCCTGCGGCAAGAGGTTGTGCATGTGCCAAGCCCAGAAGGGTTCAATTTTGAAGAGCAAGGCACCATCGTGTCCGACAGTGACATTGCCTGTTACGTGCGCCCTGAACACGGCAACCATATTCTGATTGGCAGCGAAGACCCTGAATGCGACACGCATCAGTGGTGTGAAGACGACAAGACTTACAATCGCGACTTTACCGATCAGTGGACGACACAGGCCATGCGCTATGCTCAGCGCGTACCGACCTTGGGTATTCCCAGTTCGACACGCGGAGTTGTGGACCTTTATGACGCGTCGACGGACTGGATACCGATTTACGACAAGTCCAGCCTGCCGGGTTTTTACATGGCATGCGGCACCAGCGGCAATCAGTACAAAAACGCGCCAATTGCCGGCAAGTTGATGTGCGCATTGATTGCGTATTGCGAAAATGGCGCAGACCACGATACCACGCCGCTGCAATTCACTTTGCCCCACTTACAGCGCGACATAAACGTTGGCTTCTACTCTAGAAAGCGGCCCATAAACAGCGAAAGCAGTTTTTCGGTGCTGGGCTGACGTAGAAAAGAATCGGTCTCGCTGCTTCCCCGTGATTGACCTTTGGTCAATCACGATTTCCCGCGATTGGTGAAAAACTGTTCTTACATTGGAAACAATGCTGTAGGTTGCACATATTTTAGATCAGCCCGGGTCGGGACAACCCATGCTGATTGGCGCTATTTGGGTAAATTCCTTGCCTGATCCGTGGGGGCGGAGACAATGTCGGTGACAGCGAAAATGGAGGACTCCGCCTGGCGGGTCCACTTAGTTATGGCATTTGAAATGGCGGTTAACCAATTTACCAAGCTTCGGCAGTTTGCCGGTTGCTTGGCGTTGGCCAGTTGTCTGATTTTTGCCAGTCCGCTTGCCGCCCAGAACAGCGAGTTGAATGCGCCGCTCGAGCGGGTTCTGTTTTCCGAGGACGACACAATTCGTGGAGTCGTGGGCGAATACCTGGGTGATCCTGACCTGTGGCCAACGGTTTTGCGGATCAACGACATCGCCTCCCCCGCCGATGTGATCCCAGGTATGGAGTTGCTGTTGCCCGTGCGGCAGGTCGCCGCCGCTGACCGGGCCTTGGCGGCGTCGCTGGACGCAATTCAGGTGGCGAATGCGGAAGGCGCTCGCATTTTTGCCCCGCAGGAAATTGGCGCCGCGATCGAAAACCGCGACAGTGCGTTGTCTCAGCGTGAGTTTGGCGAATGGCGCGCGGTCGTAGACTTTTCTGCAATCGCCACGTCTTTTGCCAAACAGGCCTTGGACATTTCGATACAGCAACGTGATCGGTCGGCCGAGGCGATCGTTTCAGACGTTCAAGGTGACGTGGAAGGGCGCGCGCCCGCCGAACCCAGCTGGAGCGGTCGAGATCTGAATGACATTTTGGTCGAGTTCGAAAGGCTGAGAACGTTGTCGAACAGCACAACTCAAGTCACCTTTCGGGACCTGAGCCGGCTCCGGTTGAATTCCAATTCAAACGCCACGATCCAGCGCATGCGATCAGATCCTTTGACCGGCGGCGAAGTAACGAAAGTGTCTTTGGCCAACGGCGATTTCTATGCTCTGCTGAACCAGCTTTCCGACAAAACCCAGTTTGAAATTGAAGTCCCTGGCATCGAATCCACCACGAATTCTGCAGATTTCTGGATCAAGAATGATCGCACTGGCGCGCGTTTTGTGAATTACGATGCGGAAGAGCTGGAAATCAACCGAGGTGGAGAAACGATTGCCTTGGGCGAAAACGAAGGCGTCGTTGTCGACAGCTCCGATGCGACAGTGACACAAGTTCTGGACAGCCCGCTGTTGCAGGTGCCGGGCTTGGGTGATGTCATTTACACACCTGTGACCCAGTTGAACTGGGATGCTTACCAGGATGCACAGGGGTATTGGCTCGAAATTGCGCTCGACCCGGGCTTCAACCAGATGCAAGTGTCCGAGTGGGGCATTCGCGGGACGCGATTTGAAGCGCCGTTGTTGCCTGCCCGCTATCATTGGCGCGTGGCGGCTCTGGATGCGCTTGGGTTGCCCGGACAGTGGAGCACGGCGCGTGACTTTTTTGTTCGGATCGACGAAACACCGCCGTTCCTAACGCTTCTGTCGCCCAATGATGGAACCATTGTCAGCGTGCCTCGCATCGACGTTCTGGGTGCTACAGAGCCGGATGCTATTATCTTCCTGAACGGTGCACCGCTGGAGCTCGGCCGGGATGGCAGCTTTATCTCGACCGTGGCGCTTTTGCCTGGACCGAACACCATTGCCGTGGAAGCAACCGATCCGGCGGGCAACGTATCGAACAGAAGCCAACAGATCATTTACCGCCCAGCAGAGACCGTGACGTTGAAACTGGATGCCAAGATTCCGCGTCTGGGCGAAGCACTGGCAACGCGGACAACGGAATTGACTGTTCGGGGCGAAACAAACGCTGCGGAGGGTACGCCGTTTGTCGTGCGGGATACCGCCGGGTCTGCCGTGGTTCAAGCGCTTGTGGAGACCGGCGGCTCTATTGCTTTCACCGTGCCGGCAGAACCGCAGGCACAGACGTATAGGATCGAGGTTTTGGCGCCGGGTGGCAACGTCGAAGGCGAACTGGCCTTCGCCGCGATCAGCGACCAAATTCCGCCCAAGATCACGCTTGATGTGCCTCCGCCCCGGGCGACGGGCGAGGATGTTTTGGTGTTGACCGGACGGGCCGACGATGCATCGGAGCTGTTGCTGGATGGCACGCCGGTGCCATTGGTCAATGGCAGGTTCGACTTGTCGATCACACTTGTGCCGGGGGCCAACGGGTTTGACCTTGTTGCCAGCGACGAAACCGGAAACGTCAGTGTTACGCGCCTTCAAACGCTTTTGGACATTGAACCGCCAGAAATCCTGAGCATCGACCTGCGGCGACCGTCTGGCAATGGTGGCCCGATTGAATTGGTGGTCGAGGCATCGGATGCCAGTGGTTTGGTGCAGGCAGCGCCGTTTGTGATCGACATCGGCGGCGCCGAGGTCGATGGTTTCTTGCGCTGCGACAACGCGACGGGCATCTGCCGCGCAAGCTTGCCGCCTGAACCGGGCGACCTGGAACTGATCGAACTGATTTTGGAAGACTATGCGGGGAATGCGGCTTTTGAGTAGTCGTACGCAGGAAAGACGAGACTGGCCAATGGGGCGACTTGCCAGGAACGGAGGGATGGAATGACAATGGTCACGCTTCGGAATCTGATGACGGCATGGGTGGTTATGCTGGTCTTCGCTTTGCCCCATGCTGTGCGCGCGCAAATTCAGCAGGAAGGGCTTTTGGTCGTTTATGGACCGCAATCGCCGACGCGCGAAGGCGACGTGGATCGGCGCGAACAGATCTTCTTCAGTGTTCCGGCTGACATGAAAGACCGTATTTATGTGCGCGTCTTTGATCCTGAAGTCTTTGGAGACAATGATTTCACATATGGTGGAGCGGCAGGCGCATCCACGGTGTTTCGAGTGTTTGGCGACGACGGTGCATTCTCTAAAGCCGAGCGCCCCCTTCCGGTCGAAGACGGGGCCCGCGCCAGTGCACAAGTCAATCGCCTGCCGATCACCGGGCCGGGCAAGGTTTTGCAGGAAAAGGACTGGGGCAGTGACCGGTCGACCAATGGTCGATGGGCCACGCTTGGGGCGGTGCGCGCCCGTCAGGGAGAGCAAATTGACGGGCGCGCATTCTTCCGCATCGACATTCAGGGGGCGGGCGGCAATGACGGCAACGGGTACTCTGTGAATGTCAGCTTGTCACGAGATCGCGACCGAGCGCCAGAGGGGCTAGAGATGTTTGCCTATCAGCCCACGGTCCGCTGGTCGCGCGACCATCCAGCAACGCGGCTTTGGTTCACACCAACCGGATCTGGCCCCTTCGCGGTTCAGAGTTTCGATGCCGCGAACGGAGAGATCGCGCTGATTACAGATTATGCGGATCTGGGTGTACGGGTATCGGGGCAGGACTTTTGGACATCGGATGTCGTCGACACGGATGAAACAAACCTGGCGCTCAGCCTGTTGGGTGGTTTCGAGACGCCGAATGATGTGACCCTTGCGGTATTTGATGCCTCCGGTCAGCCCATGCCGTTGCACATGCCGCCCGTGCGAGCGCCTGTTCC
>CAWUIW010000089.1:0-11889 GCA_963922515.1 uncultured Rhodobacterales bacterium
TGGTTGTCCCATAACAGCCGGTCCATTCGAGCCGCGTGATGGGGCGCCAGCAACGCCCGATGGTCCCGCAAATACGCCTCTTGTACGACGCTGCCCATCGGCAAAGTGCGCCACGCGAGGACCAGACCGGCGTCTGCCTCGCCCACTTGCCCGGCAGCCCGAAGTGCCCTTGCATGTATATACACACCTTCGGCCGTCTGCGGAGCTCGGGTTGCAAACATGGCGCGGATCGCAGCGGTCGGAGCATCGGCAAACGCAGGCTCGCTTTTGCGCACCAGCCACTCAAGACCTGGCCAGTCGCCGCGTCGATCAAGAAAATCCATCACCTGATCATAAGTGCCGCGCCCGGCGCGCAAGCGGTGCCATTCCACGATGTCTTCGGCAATTTGTCCGTCGCGGCGTGCCAGCCTCAAGGCTTCTGCCCAGTCTTCGTCTTGAACGGCTTGCAATCCGGCCTGCAGATTTTCGGCGGCTTGGGTTGCGGGAACAACCAAGGTCCACGCCACGGCGACGCAGAACAATGGAGCCAGAAGGGCCAGCAGGCGTCTCATCTCTTGCAATTCCAGATCAACCGGGGCTACAGCGAGGGACGATATAGCCTGATCGCACATGTTCAACTCACAAGCGTGACAGGTGAATAGCTACCCGCGGAGTTCCGCCCGCGAAACAGACAATTGATGGAGCGTAGAAATGTTCAAAGGCTCAATGCCGGCCCTCGTGACCCCGTTTCGCAATGGCGAACTGGATCTCGAAACGCTCAAACGTCTGGTGGAATGGCATATCGAAGAAGGATCATCCGGAATTGTGCCGGTGGGTACGACGGGTGAAAGCCCGACCTTGACCCACGAAGAACACGAGACGGTGGTTGAAGAAGTGGTCAAAGTGGCCGCAGGGCGCGTGCCGGTCATTGCCGGTGCCGGTTCCAACAACACCTTGGAAGCCATCAGGTTCATGACATTTGCGCACAAGGTCGGCGCGGACGCCGCACTTGTAGTTACGCCCTATTACAACAAGCCGACCCAACGTGGCCTGATTTCGCATTACACCGCGCTGCATGATTGCTGCGACTTGCCAATCATCATTTACAACATCCCTCCACGCTCTGTGATCGACATGTCGGTTGCCACGATGGCCGAGTTGTCCAAGCTGCCACGGATCATCGGCGTTAAGGATGCGACGGGCGATGTCACACGGGTCAGCAAGCAGCGAGCCGCGTCAGGCTCGGACTTTGTGCAGCTTTCGGGCGAAGATGCATCGGCGTTGGGGTTCAACGCACATGGTGGCGTAGGCTGCATTTCTGTAACAGCCAATGTCGCACCAAGATTGTGTTCCGAGTTCCAGAACGCCACATTGGCAGGGGATTATGCCCGCGCACTGGAGCTGCAGGACAAGCTGATGCCATTGCACGAGGCGATCTTTATCGAACCCGGCTTGGTGGGGGCAAAATACGGGTTGTTCAAGCTGGGTCTGTGTGGTGAAGAAGTGCGTTCGCCATTGACGGGCCTTGACGACAGCACCAAGTCGTCAATCGACGCGGCCATGGCTCACGCGGGCCTGCTGTAAGCGTAGTCATATTGAGCCGCCGAAGGCGGCACGTGCCAGTCCCGGTTTTCCACTTGGAAAACCGGTCGTTGCCGTGCTTGTTCAGCGTTGCCCGTAGTAAAGACCGACGACATGCTCGGCCTCTGCGAAGAATAGCCAGCGCGTGATCATGACGCCGGTCAGGTGGCTGAGTACGGCCAGTGCACCGAAAGCGTGCGAAAACGGCATCACTAGTGCGAGGATTGGGATGGCGATCATCAGGGCAAAACCGATGCCGCGCAGCTTGCGGGCATGTTTGCGGCCCACGACGTGGACCATTTCCTTCAGAAGGTAGTTGGTGCCGGTATGTGGGGGTTCAAATGCGTGGACACTGCCATTGGTGCCCAGACCGGTTGCTGTGGCCAAGTTTGAGCCGGCTGCCAGAAAGGCCTTGTCGCCCATTGCCCAATACCCAAGCTGCACCAACCCTGCGATCATCAACAGCCAGATGGCCACCGAAACCTGCCCCGCCAGCGTCGCGCCACCAGCAAGAGACAAGCTGAGAAACAGCACTGGCGTCAGTGGCTGATGCCACCGGGGTATGGTTTTGAGCTGGGTATAGATCATGGATGTCGTGAAGACAGTAGCCAGGCTCAGGATCGCACCAACTATGCCGAGTACGCCCCAGTGCACGCTGAGGAACACTGCCCCGGCGCCATAGAGGGCCATAACAAAAAGAGCGAGAACGGCGCACCAGCCTTCGCGGCTGAGCCAACTGGTCTTCCATTGTGTGAAAGCGCGCCAGGCCCGCTCGGGATGCCCAAGATGAAAGGTTGAGGCTAACAACCCGCCGACCGACAGCAGATAGGCGATGGCGAAAAACGCAAATGCCACCCACCCGGTCACTGGCGGGTAGCCCAGCCCCAACCAAAAAAGCAGTCCAAAGCCAAGGCCGGACAAAGACGTGAAAACGATAACGGATGGAGCCGGGTGCATATCAGAGCCGCTCCAGCGTTTTGTCGAGCCACCCAAGGAACCCTTGCGGTTCCTGTGCGACGGGCTCGAGCAACGGGGCAAGAATATCCGTTTCCCACTGATCCTTGGGACGTGGCGGCAGGTATTTGTTGACGGGCGCGGTGCCTTGTTCCGGCATCAGGTCCATCCCGCCACGTTCGGCTGTGATTTTGGATACGTGGCTTTCGGGATCCGCAAAATCCCCGAAATGTCTTGCGCCGGCCGGACATGTGCGCACGCAGGCTGGTTCACGGTCTTCCTCGGGCAGGTTCTCGTTATAGATACGATCAACGCACAGGGTGCATTTCTTCATCACGCCTTCGGCGGCGTCCATTTCGCGGGCGCCATAAGGACAGGCCCAGGCACAAAGGCCGCAGCCGATGCAGGCACTTTCGTTGACAAGAACGATGCCGTCTTCCTGCCGCTTGTAGCTGGCCCCTGTCGGACAGACGGTGACGCAAGGGGCGTTGTCGCAATGCAGGCAGGATTTTGGGAAGTGGATAAGTTGCGCGGGCCCGGTGTCCGGCTGCACTTCATAGCTGTGAACGCGGTTCAGGAAAGTGCCCGTCGGGTTCGCGCCGTAAGGGTCCTGATCGGACAGCGGGGCGCCATAATTTTCGGTGTTCCAACCTTTGCAGGAGATCACGCAGGCGTGGCACCCGACGCATGTGTCGAGATCGATGACGAGTCCAAGTTTGCGCTCGGTGGATGTGGGGAGCTCTGTCATTGGCCGAGTTTCCAAGCAAGGGTCTTGGGCGCCGTCGGCACCGGGGATGTCAACGGATCGAACGTAGGCTGTGATGCCTTCGGCGCATCGGATTTTTGGATTTTGACCTTGAGGTCGAACCAGGCCGCCTGACCGGTGATCGGATCTGAATTGGTCCAGCGCAGACCATCGCCTTTGGGGGGCAGCAATTCATGGATCAGGTGATTCAGCAGGAAGCCCTTGGTCGCTTCGGGGGCGTTTTCGTCCAGTGCCCAGGCGCCTTTGCGTTTGCCGATGGCGTTCCAGGTCCAGACGGTGTTGTCGTTCAAGGCTGCCATTTCCATGACCGGCACGGTGATCTCGCCATGCGGGGAAGAAACGCGGGCCCAGTCGCCATCCTTGAGCCCGTGAACCTGCATCAGTTTGGTGGGCACATAAAGGGGGTTGCGGCCGTGGATCTGTCGCAGCCAGGCGTTTTGTGTGCCCCAGCTGTGATACATCGCCATCGGTCGTTGCGTCAGAGCGGTTACAGTAAACCCATCATTTCCGGTTTGGTCCGTTTCGTACCAAATTGGCAGCGGTGTGAGTTTCTCCTGGTATTGAGACTTCAAATGTGCGGGGGGCTGCCGTTGTCCATGCCCTTCCGCGGCCAGTTGGAATCGGCGCAGGGGCTCGCAGTAGAGTTGGAACAGGTATGGTTGCGGGCTGTCATAGAGGCCTAAATTGACGGCCCATTCCTGGTACGCGGTGTTCCAAGGTTTATAGTAACCCGCGGCGTCCGGGATGTGCGAGACGAAAAAGCCCCCGTTTTCGATGTAACGGTTGAGCTGTTCGGGGTTCGGTGACCCGCGCCCGCCGACCTCGTCGCCGGACGACGTCCCAACCGCCCCCGAACCTTCTGGGTCGAGTCGCCAACCGGCCAACGGGCCGATGCCCGGTTTACGCTGGTGATTGGTGATGTAGTCGGCATAGTCGGTGTATTTTGCCCTGCCGTCTTCGTGGGTGAAGCCCGGCAACTTCAATTTGTTGGCCAGTTGCACGAGGGCTGTTTGGAAGCCGCGGACATCGCGGTCCGGTTCAACAACGGGCCAACGGATCGCGTCCGCCGCGGCATCGGCCTCGCAGATCGGGCGATCGAGAAGCGAGATGCAATCATGACGTTCGAGATATGTGGTGTCCGGCAGGATCAGGTCGGCATAGGCCACCATTTCCGAAGAATACGCATCAGAGTATATGATATGCGGGATCACATAGTCGCCTGCCTCATCCGTGTCGGTCAGCATGTCCATGACGCCACGGGTGTTCATCGTGGAGTTCCAGGACATGTTGGCCATGTACATGAACAACGTATCTATCTTGTAGGGATCGCCAGCATGCGCATTGGAGATGACCATGTGCATCAGGCCGTGCGCGCTCATCGGGTTTTCCCATGTGAAGGCCTTGTCAATCCGGGCCGGGGTGCCGTCGTCTTTGAGAGCAAGATCTTCGGGGCCGCGGACAAAGCCCAGATGCGGGCCGTCAAGCGGGCAGTCCGGCTGAACGTTGCAATGGGGCTTTGGATGCGCTTCAACCGGTTTCGGGTAGGGCGGTTTGAAGCGGAAACCGCCCGGCACTTCGACCGTACCCAACAGAATCTGCAGTGTGTGCAGGGCGCGGCAGGTTTGGAACCCATTGGCATGAGCCGAGATGCCGCGCATGGCGTGCATCGAAACTGGCCGACCGACCATACGGTCATGCGTTTCGCCGCGGAAGTCGGTCCATTGCAACGGCAGCTCAAACGCTTCGTCGAATGCGACCCGCGCGAGTTCTGCCGCGATTGCGCGAATTTTCTGGGCAGGAACGCCGCACCGTTCGGCGACGGTTTCCGGTGCGTAGTCGGGCACAAGATAGGTTTCGGCCATTTTGTGCATGACGGTGCGATAGGTGCGACCGTCTTTCACAAACGTGCCGTTCAGATCGGGGCGCACGCCGGGTCGGTCGAACGGGGTAAGTTGACCGGTGACGCGATCAATCACGACGACCTGACCATCAGAGTCGCGCAGCAACAAGCCATCATCCGCTGCCCCGGGATTATCGATGATCAGAGCCGGGGCATTTGTGTATTGCGCCAGGTAGGTCAGGTCGATTTTACCGGCCTGCATCAGCACCTGCACAAGCGATAAAATAAACAAACCGTCAGTGCCGGGCGTGATGCCCACCCATTCGTCGGCGACCGCATTGTAGCCGGTCCGGATCGGGTTGACGCCGATCACCTTGGCGCCGCGCGCCTTGATTTTGCCGATGCCCATTTTGATCGGGTTGCTGTCGTGGTCTTCCGCGACACCGAACAGCATGAACAGTTTGGTGTGATCCCAATCCGGCTGGCCGAATTCCCAGAACGCGCCGCCCATCGTATAGATGCCTGCAGCCGCCATGTTGACCGAGCAAAACCCACCGTGTGCAGCATAGTTTGGAGTACCAAAGTTCTGTGCCCAGAAACTGGTAAAGCTTTGGGACTGATCGCGGCCAGTGAAGAACGCAAGCTTTTCGGGCGCAGTTTTCCGGATAGGTTCCAGCCAGCTCACGGCGAGATCCAGCGCCTCGTCCCAACTGATTTCTTCGAATTTTCCGGATCCGCGGGGCCCCACGCGTTTAAGAGGCGCTCGCAACCGCGAAGGGGCATTGTGCTGCATGATCCCGGCCGATCCTTTTGCGCACAGAACGCCCTTGTTCACGGGATGGTCTCGGTTGCCTTCGATGTAGGCAACTTTTCCGTCCTTCATATGCACGTTGATCCCACAACGGCAGGCGCACATATAACAGGTCGTTTTCCGCACTTCGTCCGAGACTTTGGGAGACAAGTCTAGCGCTGGCTGATTTGGCAAAACAATCTCCTCAGTATCCCTGAATCACTGGTGCCTGAATCATGACCGATCTTCAAGCGCGACCCAGTCGCGCATCTCGGGCCCGTTATAGAGGGTGAGCGGGCGTATCAGGATATTCTGGCGCTGCTGCTCGATGCATTGAATGATCCAGCCCGGCATCCGGCCAATGGCAAAAATGGGAACATACAAATCCATCGGGATACCATGCAGTTGATAGATGACGCCCGAGTAGAAATCGACGTTCACGTTCAGACCGTGTCGTGCATAGGGTTTCATGGCTTCGACCACGGCTTGCAGAATTTCATACCATTCTGGTGCGCCCATCTCTTCACCGAGCTTGCGTACACCGTCCCGCATATGCCGCGCACGCGGGTCTTCGGCCCGGTAGACGCGGTGCCCAAAACCGGTAACCGCCTCTCGGTTGCTGCGCTTGGCTTTGACATAGGCCGCGGCATTTTCCGGCGCGCCGATTTCGTGCACCATTTTCATCACGTCCTCGGCGGCGCCGCCATGCGCCGGCCCAGCCAGTGTTGAAAGGGCAGTGACAATCGCCCCGTGCAGGTTGGCCTCTGTGCCCACAGTGACTCGGGCCGCAAAGGCCGAGGCGTTGGCGCCGTGTTCGGCATGCAGGATCAGGTCAACATCTGCCAGGCGCGCGGCATCGTCTGATGGTTTTTCCCCTTTCAGCATCCACAACCAGTTTGCGGCATGCGTCAACTCTGGGTCTGGTGCGACAGGGTCTCGGCCATTTCGGAGCGCTTCATGCGCGGCGATCAAGGTCGGGACCTGTGCCGTCAGTTTTAGGCCATTTGAGATAAACGCCTCTTCACCGGTTTGCAGGCTTTCTGGATCCATCGCTGCCAAGGCGGAGACAGCCGTGCGCAGAACATCCATCGGATGACCTAAGGCACAGCTGCGGATCACATCGATGACGGCGTCTGGAACCGCTCGGTTGGCCCGCAGCGTTTGGTCGAAGTCATGCAGTTGGGCGGCGTTCGGAAGCTCGCCGTGGATAAGCAGATAGCACACCTCTTCAAAGGTGGCTTTTGTTGCCAGATCATGGATCGAGTACCCGCGATAGCTCAGTTCCCCTTTCGCGCCATCGATATGGCTGACACCTGACCGTTCGAAATAGACGCCTTTGAGGCCGCGATTGATCTTGACGCTGTCGGTCATGGCTGTCTCCTAGCAAAAAAGGGAGAGAGTGGAATGTCGTTGCTGGAACGGGTCTTTGACACGGCGCGGTCACGCCGGGCGCGCGTTGTGTTGCCTGAGCTGGATGACGTGCGTGTGGCCGAGGCAGCGGGCCGGTTGGACCGTGAAGGGCTGGCGGTACCTATGAACGTCACCGATATCTCACAAGCGAAAATAGACGCGGTGGTTCGTACACGTGGTATGAAACCGGCGATGGCCGAACGGTTATTGCGCAAACCCCTGTATCGGGCGGCGGCTATGGTGGCGGCGGGCGAAGCCGATCTTTTGGTGGCCGGAGCGGCCAATCCCACCGCAGAGGTCATCAAGGCAGCCGCCATGTCGATCGGGCTCGCGCCCGGTGTCAGCGTGCCGTCCTCATTTTTTCTGATGCTGTTTCGGGATAGCGACATGGTGTGGGCCGATTGTGCGGTCAACACGTACCCGGATGCAGAGGCCCTTTCGGCAATCGCGACAGCCTCTGCCGTCTCTGCACAGGCACTGTTAGGATCTGCCCGCGTCGCGCTTTTGTCGTTTTCCACCGGAACCTCTGGCGCCGGAGCAAGCGTGGATATGGTGCGTGAAGTGGCAGAGCGAACGGGGTTTGCCGGTCCTGTACAGGCGGATGCCGCGCTCAACGCGGCGATCGCCGCGAAAAAGGGTACCGGTTCTGGCGATGCCAACGTGCTCGTGTTTCCATCACTGGATGCCGGCAACATCGCATACAAACTCGCGCAGGAATTGGCCGGCGCCCAAGCCGTTGGACCCTTTCTGCAGGGCTTTGCCAAACCTGTTTGTGATTTGAGCCGTGGCGCTCGGGTGCACGATATTGTTGCTGCAACCGCAGTCACGTCAGCGTTGATGCAGGATCCGGTCATGCTGCCTGCATCAGGCTGAGCGCATCTTTGGCGATCATCCGTTCTTCTTGTGCGGGCACGACCCAAACGGCGATCTTTGACGTTTCCGCGTGCAGGCGCGCCGAACGCCGGTGATTGGCATCCGGATCCATGCGGACCCCTGCCCATTCCAGACCGCGCAGGATGCGCGCCCGAACGCCAACCGCGTTTTCGCCAATGCCACCGGTGAAGGCGACCGCGTCGATCCCTTCCATGGCAGCAATCAGAGAGCCGGCGTGGCGCAGCGACCAGTAACAGAAGTGCTCGATGGCAAAGGCACTGTCAGCGGAGGCATCCAGCATCAGCTTGCGCATGTCGGATTTGCCGCCAGACAGGCCAAGTAGCCCACTTTCGTGATTCAGGATCGCCTTGGTCCGATCCAGCCCATTCTCTTCAACGAGGCGCAGCACGGCGTTCGCGTCAATGCCGCCAGATCGCGTGCCCATCGTCAGGCCATCCAGCGGTGAATACCCCATGGTTGTGGCGACGGATTGCCCGTTCAGAATGCCGCAGAGGCTGGCACCGTTTCCAAGGTGAAACGCCAACAAGCGTGATGGCAGCTTTTCGCCCGAGATTTCGGGCAGAGTTTCCACCAGTGATGCATAGCTGAGACCATGAAACCCGTAGCGGCGAATGCCGCGTGTTTCCATCATGCGCGGAATGGCATAGCGCGTCGCGACATCCGGGTTCGTCGCGTGGAACGAGGTGTCGAAGCTGGCAAACTGTGGCAGGTCCGGCGCCAGTTCCGCCAGGGTTTCGATCGCGGCCAGATTATGTGGGTTGTGTAGCGGTGCCAGCGGAGAACAGGCGCTGATCTCGGCCATCACATCGGCATTGACCCGCATCGGCGCTGTCAGTTTTTTGCCACCATGGACGACGCGGTGGGCGGCGGCCGTCAGTGTTTTGACCGAGGTGCCACGGTCTTCCAGAGCGTTCAAAACTGCCGTCAGCGCAGCGCGGTGATCAACCAGCGGGATCGCCTCACGCTCACCTTCCACTTCTAGAAAACCGGCGCCTCCAATCTCGGCCGCTATACCCTGCAGCCGCAAGTCGAGATCGCGAGAGAACACCGCGAATTTGATCGAGGACGAGCCAGCATTCAGAACCAGCACGTCCTTGTTTTCGGCGGCAGCCAAGCTTTAGGCCTGTGCGCGCATGTCGGCGGGGTCAATGCCGGCAACTGCGACTGGTTTTTTCATTGCGTCGCGACGGAATGGTTCGCCCAGCTCTTGGTTGATCATCGCCTCGATCAGCGTGGTTTTCCCGTGCTTCATCTGATCTTCAATGGCTTTGTTCAACGCTGCGGTCAGTTCATCCATCGTGCGCGCAATGACACCCTCTAGCCCGCAGGCTTTCGCAATGCCGGCATATGACACTTCGGTGTCCAATTCGGTACCTACGAAATTGTCGTCGAACCACAGGGTCGAGTTGCGTTTCTCTGCGCCCCATTGGTAATTGCGGAACACGATCTGTGTGATTGCGGGCCATTCACCGCGACCAATCGCCGTCAGCTCGTTGACTGCGATGCCAAACGCCCCGTCACCTGCGAACCCAACAACCGGGACATCTGGCTGGCCGATCTTGGCGCCCACGATGGCAGGCAAACCATACCCGCAAGGACCGAACAGGCCGGGTGCAAGGTATTTGCGACCTTGATCAAAGTCCGGATAGGCGTTGCCAATCGCGCAATTGTTGCCGATGTCCGAGGAAATGATGGCTTCACGGGGTAGTGCGGCCTGAATCGCACGCCAAGCCATGCGCGGGCTCATCCACTCCGGCTTGGCATCGCGCGCCCGTTGGTTCCACGAGGTGCCGGGATCGTCATCTTCATGGTCCATGGACGCCAGCTGTTGTGCCCATTTTGATTTTGTTTCGGCAATCCGCGCCTTGCGCGCGTCGCGCCCCGTGTCCCCGGCTTCTTCGGCCAGGTGAGCAAAGATGCCCTGAGCTACCTTAGCAGCGTCGCCCACAATTCCAACGGAAACCTTCTTGGTCAGGCCAATTCGATCTGGATTGATATCCACTTGGATGATCTTGGCGTCCTCGGGCCAATAGGTCATGCCGTAGCCCGGCAAGGTCGAGAACGGGTTGAGCCGGGTGCCCAATGCAAGCACCACGTCGGCCTCTTTGATCAGTTCCATACCGGCCTTGGAGCCATTGTATCCCAGCGGACCGGCAAACAGGGGATGCGCACCGGGGAATGCATCATTGTGCTGGTAGCCAACGCAAACCGGGGCATCCAGGCGTTCGGCGAGTGCCATTGAGGCCGCGATGCCTCCTTCGGACAGAACCACGCCGGCGCCGTTCAGGATCACCGGATTCTTGGCGTCCGACAGCATGGCGGCCGCTTGCTTGATCGAGTTTTCGCCGCCGGGCGACACCTCGAACGAAATAGGGTCGGGGATTTCGATATCTACAACTTGGGTCCAGAAATCGCGTGGTATGTTCAATTGTGCCGGCCCGCACAAGCGCTTGGCCTGGCTGATCACGCGTGTGAGTACTTCTGCCACGCGGGAAGGATCGCGCACCTCTTCTTGGTAGGCGACCATGTCTTCGAACAGTTTCATTTGCTCGACTTCCTGGAAACCACCTTGGCCAATGGTCTTGTTGGCGGCTTGTGGGGTGACCAGCAAGAGTGGTGTATGGTTCCAATATGCAGTTTTGACCGCAGTGACAAAGTTGGTGATGCCGGGCCCGTTCTGCGCGATCATCATGGACATTTTCCCGGTGGCCCGAGTGTAGCCATCAGCCATCATGCCTGCGCTGCCTTCATGCGCGCAGTCCCAAAACGTGATGCCAGCCACGGGGAACAGGTCCGAAATCGGCATCATGGCTGAGCCTATGATCCCGAAGGCATGTTGGATCCCATTGCGTTGCAACGTCTTAACAAAGGCTTCTTCGGTGGTCATCTTCATGTGTCAGCACTCCCGGAAAACTCGAGCGGCCCGCAAACTGCAGGCCACCTTGGACACACGGTACGAAGCCACCCCAGATGCGAATAGGGCCAGTTATGTGCTTGGATTAGAGCCAGTGGCCAAACGCCCACTCCGGCAAGGATCAGGCCATGGCTTTGGCGATCCTGGCGATGCCGTCGGGGATCTTGCTTGCGTCGATGGAAGAGTATGCCAGCCGGTAGAAGTTGTCCGGCCGGTTGCCCTTGTCAAAGAACGCGGCACCGGGTTCGATCAAAACCCCCTGCGACAACAGGGACCGTGCGCGTTCTGCCGTATCCACATCCTGCGACGCCCGCATCCAGAGCGATGAGCCGCCATAGACGCCACGACCAGAAACCGTCAGCCCGTGTTCGGTGATGGCGGTTTCCATGGCTTCCCGCCGGGCGTGCAACACCCGCGCCATGTTCCTTATCTGCGCGTCGTAGTGGCCCAACGACAGGAAATAGGCCGCGGTGCGCTGCAAGTGACCCGGGGGATGCCGCAGTATAGTCCCGCGCAACGCGCGCGCTTCGCGGATCAGAGGTTCCGATCCAACGAGATATCCCAGCCGAAGGCCGGGAAAGAGTGACTTTGAAAAACTGCCGACATAAATGACGCGCCCGTCCGTATCCATCGACTTCAAAGCGGGGGACGGAGCTCCCAGAAACGAAAGTTCGAATTCATAGTCATCTTCGACAATCAACGCTCCCAGCTCTGCCGCGCGGTCCAGCAGCGCGCGGCGGCGCGAACGCGGCATCGTCGCC
>CAWUIW010000090.1:0-11862 GCA_963922515.1 uncultured Rhodobacterales bacterium
GTGCGAGCGCCTGTTCCGGCACGTCCGACCGCCGTGGGCACCGCTCGGCCCCTTGCAGACTGCCGCGCCGTGGCATTTGACGGCAGCCGGTCAACAGGCCGCGGGCCTTTGAGCTATGAATGGGACTTTGGTGATGGGCGGGTATCGACCGATCCTGTCATTGCTTACCGGTATTTGCAGCCCGGGCGCTATACAGCGCGTTTGCGGGTGCTGGAAGAGGGTGTTCGACCGGGCCGCGGGCACGAAATGGATGTGCCGGTCCATGTGCGCAACGCGCCTGTGGCACTTCCGGGGTCGCGCATTGTTGTGGCTCCCGGGGCCATCGTGGATTTTGATGGGTCCGCTTCGCAACCATCAGACAGCCCGATCACGGGCTATCGCTGGACATTTGGTGACGGAACCCTTGCCGAAGGCATCACGGCGCAGCACGTATACAACAGCCCTGGTTTGTACCGCGCCGTTTTACGTGTGCAGGATGACAGCCAACATCCATGCAACTTCGGCGTGGCCACACGGGAAGTCATCGTAAACTCTTCGCCGGTTGCAGAGGCGGGCACGGATCAATCTTCGATTGTTGGACAGCAAGTCGCCTTTAGCGGCGCTGCGAGCTACGATGTCGACGGCCTCGTGGCCGATTATGTCTGGGATATGGGCGATGGTACCATTTTGACTGGTGCCAATGTCAGTCATGCCTTCCAAAACTCGGGCGTCTATCGCGTGATGCTCAGCGTGACAGATGATAGCGGCGTTGCCAACGATACAGCGCGTGATTTCATGCAAGTCAGCGTCAACTCGCCGCCCAGACCATCGATCCAAATTCCGCCGCGCCCGGTTTCGGTATCCGAGGCAGCCGTTCTTGATGGCAGTCTCTCGGTCGATGATGACGGGCAAATCCTGTCATATCTGTGGGATTTTGGCGATGGGGCGATCGGTGAAGGGCCAGTTGTAAATTATGCTTGGACGCGTCCGGGCGTCTATCGCGTGGTTCTGACGGTCACGGATGACAGTGGCACGGCTTCGGCCCAGCAAAGTACAGCGATGGATATCGTGATTGACGACGCACCCGTTGCCGATGCGGGGCCGGATCAGTTCGTTACAGCCAGCGAAGTCACGTTCGATGGCGGCGGCTCTACCGACAGCGACGGGGCCATCACATCCTATGAATGGGACTTTGGCGATGGAACGACCGGCGCTGGCAAAGAAGTGACCCATGCTTACCTGCGATCAGGAGAGTACGAAGTTGCCTTGATCGTGCGCGATGACAGTGGTGCCCCGCTGAACTGGAACCGCGACACGATGAATCTGACGATCAATACGGTCCCGATCGCGGATGCCGGCCCCCCGCAAACAGTCGCTCCGGGCGAAGAATTCATTGTATCGGGGCGGGCATCTGTTGATCCGGACGGGGCCATTGCGGAATACGTCTGGGAATTTCCGGATGGCAGCGCAGCGCAAGGCCAGCGAGCAGCGTTCAAGATTGATGAACCGGGCTTGCACCGCATAAGACTGACCGTTTTCGATGACTTCCGCGGCGGCGCGGCCAGCGATGAAAGTGAAGTTCTGATTACTGTGAATGCGCCGCCATTGGCGGTGGCCGGCGCAGATCTGCTGATCGCGCCGGGCGACACGCTGACCTTCGACGCCGGTCAAAGCTTTGATCCGGATGGCGCGCTTGTTTCATACCGGTGGGAATTTGATGATCTTGGGACCCCACTGGATGCCCCCGTCGTGGAGCGGGCCTATCCAAATCCGGGCGTGTGGTCGGCCCAGTTGATTGTCACGGATGATAGCGGCGTGCTGAACGCAACCGCGTCGGATGACATGATCATACGCGTCAATCATCCCCCGGTCGCAGAAGCTGGACCGGCGATCGACACGGATCGATTGATTGTCGAGCTGGATGCCTCTGGCAGTTCCGATGCAGATGGCGATGCGTTGGTGTATCGCTGGGACTTTGGCGACGGATCTCCGCCTGCTTATGGTCAGCAAATATCGCACGTCTACCCGCGTTCTGGCGTTTACCCTGTGACACTGCGGGTGGATGATGGAACTGGCCTTGCCAACGCCCGGGATATCGACGCAACGACGGTTGAAATCAACGCGCGGCCTGTGGCCGATGCCGGGGGCAACCGCGAGGTATGCTCGGGGCAGCCGATCCTGTTTGATGCGTCCGGTAGCGTAGACCCCGACGGAGGTCTTTTGCTGTACGCTTGGGACTTTGGCGATGGCACCTCGTCGGATCTGATCAACCCGAACAAGACATATGAGTTTCCCGGTACATACCCGGTCACGTTACGGGTGCGCAACGAAACGGGCACCCAACGTGGCACAGATGTGGACCGTGTCGCTGCGCTGGTTCGGGAAGGGCCGATCGCTGATGCCGGTCCGGACATGACCGTGCGCACCAATCAGCGCATTCGGTTTGACGGGTCCGGCTCCACCGATGCGGATGGGGCGGTCAATGCCTTTGCTTGGACCTTTGGCGATGGTGGCACGGGAAGTGGGGAAAACCCGGTGCACATCTTCAAGCGTCCCGGCAAGTATTCTGTTACGTTGACCATCACTGGCGAAGCGCGCGGCGACTGCAGTCCGCTGGACACAGATGTGGCAGAAATTGAGGTCGTGCCTGCACCGATGCATGACATCGGTACGCCCGAACGCCAGGCCACAGGGCTGGCCAGCACCTTCACCGCGGATGTAGCAGACCTGCAAGGTTCCACAATCGTGGAGCACCGCTGGACATTCAGTGATGGCACCACGGGATTGGGGCCCATCGTGGAGCATGCATTTGCAGAACCGGGTGAGTATTTTGTCGATCTGGAAACCGACTTCACCGGTGGCGACACCGGGGAATTCACGCTTGCTGCACGACAGCGGATATTGGTGAATGATGCGCCGATGCCATTGATTGACGGTCCGACGACCATGGCTGCCGGGCAGGCGGTCACGTTTGACGGGTCGATGACGTCTGACAGTGATGGAGCGATTATCGAGTACCTTTGGGACTTTGGTGATGGCAACACCGGACAGGGTGTGTTCGCAGCGCACACCTACGCGCAGGCGGGTCAATACACGATGAGCCTGACCGTGGTGGACAACGCAGGCGTCGCCAACAGCCAAGTCACGACCACGCGTGACATCACCGTGAACCCCGCGCCGGTGGCCGGACTTCAGGCACCGCCGCCAATCTGTCCGGCCGTATCCGTGCCTTGGGCCGTCGCAGCTGATGACAGCACAGAAGTAAACTGGCGGTTCGGCGATGGTACGGAAATCAGCGGGGCGGCAGTCAGTCACGCCTTTGGTCGTCCGGGTCTGTTCCCTGTCACCGTGGCGCTCAACGATGGTCAGGGATTGTCCAACAGCCAGCGCAGCGAAGAGGTTTATGTTCGTGTGAATTCGGCGCCAACGGCGTTGGCCGGGCCGGATCAGATTGCATGTGCCGGGGACACGGTCGTTTTCGACGCTGGGCGCTCGGTGGACCTGGATGGGCAGATCATCGACTGGGTCTGGGAGTTCAGCGACGGCGTCACTTTGAACGGCGCGCGCGTCGAACGCGTATTCGACAACCCGGCCGCTCTACGTGTACGGCTCACGGTGCGCGACGACAGCGGCTCTGAATGTGCGATCGGTACTGACGATGCGCGTCTTTTGGTCAATGCACCGCCCGTTGTTGATGCGGGGCCCGATATCTCTGTCCCGGTCGGGGCCGCGCATGACGTTGTTCGGTTCGAAGCGACAAGCGCCAGCGATCCCGACGGGCAGGGATTGCGGATCAGCTGGGATTTCGGCGACGGGTCAGATGCCACCGGGGCGGTTACGCGCCATCGGTTTGCGGCGCCTGGCAGCTATGAAGTCACGGTAAAAGCGGAAGATACAACAGGTCTGACTTGTGGTATATCGACAGACACGCGGATCATTACCGCCATACCAAGACCATAGACCGATGACCTGAATGCGTTTCCCGCTCCGACTAAAGTTCTTCATTTTTGCGGCTTTGCTGGCCGTGGCGCCGTTGGCGTTGGTCGGACAGAACCTAAGTAAGCTGGCGCGGGACGAACTGAAAAGTGCAGCAAATGAAGATCTGACGACAGTCGCTGCACAATTGCGCACCGAGTTTGACAGCACCTTTCAGGGCCGTTGGTTGTCGCCATTGATGGTCATCCGCAACGGGATCGACAGCAACGATCTGGGCGTTCCGCAGAAGGTCTCTCTTTTGACACTGGGACTGGAGCAGCTTCCATCGGTGGTGGCTTTGCAGCTTTCCTTGGAAGGATCAGACATTCCGATACTCGTGACGCAAGAGGCATTTGCAACGAAGTTGGCGGGTGTCGGTTTGGACCCTGTTGCGGTGCTCTCATCGCCGCCGGCTCTGATCCGCAGCATCGAGAGCACCGGACAGTATGGGCGACCCCTCGTCAGCCGTATCGCCGAAACCGGCGACTGGATTGCCACGCTGGCACTGCCGCTCAATACGCAAATTGCAGGGCGCCAAGTGACATTGGCGGCCAAGATAGAGCTTTCGGCTCTGGCCAGCATGGTGCGGCGTCATCCTTTTGCGCAACGCGGCGAGATCACGGTGATTGACCAGGCCGGACGCACCGTGTTGGTCGATGATGTGCAATTGCTCAACCAGCGCAGCATCGTCGCTTCATCCATGCCATTGATCGTGGCAGGGGCCCGCGCGGACGCGCTTGTGCCGTATGTACGGCCAGATGGAAACTCCATGCTGGGGGCATACGCGTTTCCCGATTGGTTCCAATGGGCGGTCATCACCGAGCTGAGTGAAGACAGCGCCTATGCCGTGGTCAATGCCATCATGCGCCAAATCCTGATTGTTGGGGCCATTGGTTTCAGCATCGCGAGTTTGGGGGCTTTGGTTTTCGCGCGGCAACTCACGCTGCCGATTCTGAAAATTGGCGCCGTGGCCGAACGTGTTGGCGAAGGGGATTTCACCGCACGGGTGGAAAACGTGCGGGCACGGGATGAAATCGGCGACCTTGCGAACCGTTTCAATACGATGATCGCGCATCTGGGCGAGCGGCTTGAACTGATGAAATTTGTTTCTCGTGGTACGATGTCGGCCATTCAGGAAGCAGATGAAGACGGCATGTCGCGCGGCGGTGAACGGCGCTACGTATCCGTTATCTTCACGGACATCCGAGGCTACACGGAGTTTTCCGAAAGCGTCCCCCCCGAGGTCGTGATCGAAGTGTTGAACAAGTATTTCGATGTCCAGACAGATATCGTCGAAACTCACAAGGGAGACATCGACAAGTTTATCGGCGATGCGTTGGTCGCCGTTTTCGAGGGCCAAGACCAAGAAAATCGCGCGGTCGCTTGTGGCGTCGAAATCACCGAGGCCATGATGCGCCTTTTGGAAGAGCACCCCGAGTACAACTTGCATGTCGGCATCGGGATCGCGTCGGGCGAAGTCGTGATGGGTGCAATGGGTGCCCGCGAACGCATGGATTTCACTGTGCTGGGCTCAACGGTTAACCTTGCGGCGCGACTGTGCAGCAAGGCGGCACCGGACCAGGTTCTGGTGGATCAGACCACGCGGGACAAAGGCGTGGACCTTGGCGGCATCGCGTTTGATCCGCTAGAGCCTATTCCGCTCAAAGGTTATGCCGATCCGGTCCCTGCCTTTGCAGCATTGCGCAAAACCGTGTACGCCGCACCCGCTGCAAACTAACCGGCCGCGGGCGTTCCAAACAATACCCACGCCGCGGTCATCGCGACATATGTCAAATGATGCAGCGCCTGGTCGACACCCATGGCGTGCCAAAATGCCGGCATTTGCGGCGTGTGACCTTTCATTTCGCTATAAGCCGCTTTGCACCAGTCTATGTGAAAATGCACAACCCATTCCAGCAGGACCACAATGGCAATAAAGGGCAGGGGGGCGCCGAAGATCAGGAAAACCAGCACGGACCCCGCCGAATGTATCGCGGCATGCTGCGCGCGCCCCATGTGGATATAGGTGCTACGGCCTGTCAGCATCTTGGGGGTCTGCATGAAGAAATCGGCAAAAAGATGCTTGATCTGCAACAAAACAAGCAGCACCAGTACTGTCACCAGACCTGCAGACACGCGAACCTCCCGCGGCGTAACGAGCTTGGTCACCTTAACCAAGCAATCGCGCGGCTGCAAACCCAGCCGCGCTTTGAAACCGCGAGATAGGCAAAAACCGTAAAACTACTTTGAATCGCTGCCGTCCGGTGCCACAAAAGATGATGGGTAACAGAAGAACACGCCCACACGATACTAACCCGGGTTCGGACCAATAGAACGCACGCTTTTTGCCTTTATCTGGAAATATTCAAAACGCGATCAGATTATTTTGCTGGTCGTGACAGCCGCGCTGTTTCCGCTGTTGTATCTGACTCTGGAGTTGCCAAAGCGGATCATCAACGATGCGATTGGCGCGCAATCCAACGTGATCACGGTACTGGGCACAGATATCCCTCAGATCCAGTTCCTGATGATCCTATGTCTTGGCTTTCTATTGTCCGTGCTGGCGCATGGCCTGCTCAAGATGCGGATCAACACGATGAAGGGCGTGTTGGCCGAGCGGATGCTGCGGCGTCTGCGCTATCAACTGATCGCCCGCATATTGCGCTTTCCAAACCCGTATTTCGAGCGGATCAGCCAAGGCGAACTTGTGTCAATGGTCACTGCCGAGAGTGAACCCATGGGCGGTCTCATGGGCGATGCGTTGAGCCAACCGGTTTTGCAAGCGGGGCAGATGCTGACCATTTTGGCGTTTCTGTTTGTGCAGAGCTTCTGGTTCGGCGTTGCGGCGATCGCGCTGATCCCGTTGCAGGCCTATCTGATCCCCAGACTGCAGCGCCAGATCAACCTGTTGAACAAGACCCGCATTCAGCAAGTCCGAGGTCTTGCAGCAGAAATCGGGGAAAGTGCAGCCGGGGCATCGACACTGCGGGCAAATGGTGGGTGGCGTTACCGGATGGCGATCATCACCGATCGGCTGGCCAGTTTGTTCAAGATCCGGTTCGAAATCTACCAGAAAAAGTTTTTTATGAAGTTTATCAACAACTTCATCGGTCAACTGACGCCGTTCTTTTTCTATTCGGTCGGTGGCTATCTGGTCCTGCAGGGGTCGGTCACGATCGGTGCATTGGTCGCCGCCCTTTCCGCTTACAAGGACCTCAGTTCGCCGTGGAAAGAGCTGCTGGCCTACTACAACCAGACACAGGATATGTCCCTGCGCTGGGAGGTGGTTATGGAACGGTTCGCACCACCCGGCATGGTTGACGAAAAGCTGATGAGTGGCGAGCCGGACGAGGTGCCGCATTTGCGGGGCGACGTCGTTCTGAACGACGTGACCGTCCGCGACGCCGATGGCAACGCTGTCCTTGATAGCATCACTCTGAGCATGCCCAAAGGCAGCATCGTCGGCATTGCCGCACCAAGCGAAGAAGACCGCCGTGCTTTTGCCGAATTGCTGACCCGCGAGGTTCTGCCTGCCAGCGGACAGGTTCAGATTGGTGAGCATGTCCTTGGCGAGTTGCATCAATCAGTCATTGCCACTCGGATCGGGCACGCAACATCTCGGCCGGTGATGTTCCGCGGTAGTTTCGGCGACAACATCCTGATGCCATTGAAGCCACGCCCCAAGCCGGACGAGCAATATGACGGGTTCATCGCAGAGGCGACGCGCGCAGGAAATAGCCCCGATCCGGTCGAAGCCGATTGGGTTGATCCCAGCATGGTCGGCAAGGCCACAACAGAAGAGCTAAGGGATTGGTGGGTTACCCTGATCGAGGAAATCGGCTCGGGACGTCGTTTGTTCCGCCGAGCGTTGGAGCAAAAATTCGATCCAGACGAGCATGCCGAGTTGACCCAACGCCTGATCGAGCTGCGGCCGCGGGTGCAGCAAGCGATACGAGATGCTGGCCTGCGCCGACATGCCTATTTCTTCAAACCGGACCTCTACAATCACGCATTGCCCGTGGCAGAAAACATGTTGTACGCAACAGGCAGCATCCCTGTTACGGCCGAGCTACTGACAGAGCAGCCGGATTTCCTAAAAAAGCTGCGCGACTTAGGCATTGACCAAAGCCTGATCGACCTCAGCCGCGACGTGGTAGAGATGTTGCGACAGATTTTTGGTATCGATGGAACCGATCACCCCTTGTTCCGCAACCTTGGACTGGACCCGAAGGTGTACGAACGTGCGTTGGAATTGTCGGACAAAAGCCGAAGCGTCGGTGCCGACGGTATGCCGCCGGAAGAACTTGCGCAGCTGATCATTGTACCTGCCAGCATCAGTGCTGAACAAATCGGGCCGACATTCACAGACGAGGTCAAGGAACGCATTTTGCAAATGCGACACGATCACGGCGACGATCTGCTTGAATCGCTCAGCGCGATCTTCAAAAGACTGGATTTCAACGCGCATTGTCGCGGTCTGACGGTCGTGGAAAACGCGATGTTCGGCAAGATTTCAGACGCAGCGGGCAGCAAGGCTGACGACATCCGCAACGTTGTGGCCGATGTACTTTCGGAAGCCGGATTGCGAAAGCTCGTATTGCACCTGATCTATGAGGTGCCGATTGCTCTGGGCGGTGCGAACGTGCCCGCATTGTTCGCAGAACCTTTGGCTTTTTCGCGGGCTACGATCAAGCGGCCCGATGTTTTGATTCTGGAACAGGCACTGGCCAGCTACGACATGGACACACAGCGCGCTGTTCACAAAAACCTGCGGCGAATGTTGCCGGATACCTTGCTGATCTATCTGAACGAAAGCTTCGAGGCGCCGGACGTTTTTGATGTGTATGTCGACATCCAACAGGGCCGGATCGTTTCTGATGACGCCGTTGCAGAAACAACCGAAGACGAAGCCGCCAGTGCCGACCTGTCGCGTAAGGTGCGCGCGCTGGAAGCTACTCCTTTGTTCTCCGGTCTCAACCGCAAACAGATGCGGCTGCTTGCTTTTGGCGCGCGCTGGTACAATGCGCCGAAAGGAGAAGTGGTGTTCAACAAGGGCGACCCTCCGCAAGACGGCGCTTACATGATGATCGAGGGCGAGGCAGGCCTGTATCTGCCTCAGGACGAAGGGGGCGATACACAGATCGCAACTGTTGGTCCGGGCCGAATTGTCGGCGAATTGGGCCTGATCCGAAAAGTTCCGCGCGCCCTGACGATGGTTGCGGAAACCGACATCACCTGCCTCAGGATCGGTGAAGAGGAATTCCTAGCCGTCGTTGAGAACGATGCAGCGACGGCATTCAAATTGCTTCAGGTGGTCGCAGGCTACGTTTCAAACTGACTGGCGATAGGCAGTGTTTTTCTGTGCCGACGAAAACCGATTGAGCAATTCCAGCAAGTCCTTGGACCGGTCATCGGCCAGGCTATAGTAGATTGCCTTTCCGTCCCGCCGCGTGTTCACCAAGCCCTCGTCCCGCAGACGTGCGAGCATCTGACTAACAGTGGCCTGTCGCAAATCCAGCAAGCTTTCCAGCTGACCGACAGACAACTCACCTGACTTTAGGTGGTTCAAGATAAGCAGGCGCCCGGTATGGGCAAAGGTTTTCAAGAATTTGGCAAGATCGCCAGCTTGTTCTTCGAATTTCATAACGGCGTCGGACACATCAATGTCCAACGCGGCAGTTGTACCCACGTTCACTTTCAAATGACCCTAGTTCGACATCCCCAAGCCAAGGGTAGCGCATCGCGGCGGGTTCGACCAGTGGTTGTGTCCGTTAAGCGCGGGGCGCTGGCGCGCCCCCCTCAAACAAATTGTCCTCGGTATAGCTGCATGGGGCTTCCTGCATTTCCAGATGCAGTTGAGATCCGGAGTACGGGTGCGACCGCGCAAGGTTTTCGTCCACGTCGATGCCCAAACCGGCGCCAATAGGCGGAACGACAAAACCCTGATCGATTTCGATGCTGGACTTGATCAGATCCCGGTGAAACGGCGTTTCGATTGTTTCGACCATCAGGAGATTTGGAATGGCAGCGCCCAGCTGAATATTCGCGGCCCATTCTACGGGTCCCGCATAAAGATGCGGCGCTACCTGCGCATTATAGGCCTCTGCCATGGCCGCGACCTTTTTCATTTCCCATATGCCGCCGGCGCGTCCCAGAGCAGGCTGCAGGATTGTCGCGGCACCGGCGCGCAACACAGGAGCGAACTCTGCCTTTGTGGTCAGACGCTCGCCGGTTGCCACAGGGATACGCACGGCGTTGGCGACCTTGGCCATTTCCGCTACCGCATCCGGTGGCACCGGTTCCTCAAACCATAGCGGGCTGTAGGGTTCGAGCGCCTGACCCATCCGGATTGCGCCAGCCGTTGTGAACTGCCCATGCGTTCCAAACAGCAAATCCGCCCTGTCGCCTACAGCGTCACGAATGGCTTTGCAAAATGCAACAGACCGAGAAATATCAGACATTGCTGGCATATGCCCGCCACGCAGTGTGTACGGACCCGCAGGATCAAACTTTATCGCTGTGTACCCCTTTGCAACAAGGTCCAAGGCGGCCTCGGCCGCCATGTCCGGGTCGTTCCAGAACTCTGGCATTGGGTGATGGGGCATGGGATACAGATAGGAATAGGCCCGCAAACGATCGTTCATCCTGCCGCCGATCAAGGCATGCACGGGCCGGTCGCGATCCTTGCCAAGGATGTCCCAGCACGCGATTTCCAGCCCCGAATACGCACCCATCACGGTCAAGTCGGGGCGCTGGGTGAACCCGGAAGAGTAAACCCGCCTGAACATCAGTTCGATGTTCTCGGGATTTTCGCCCAGCATGTGGCGCTCAAACACGTCCGCGATGACCGGGCGCATGGCGTCAGGGCCGATGGTCGAGGCATAGCATTCGCCCCAACCCGTGACGCCTGTGTCTGTCGTGACCTTCACCAAGATCCAGTATCGCCCGCCCCATCCCGGAGCGGGGGGTGCGGTAACAATGATGTCCAGGTCTTGCAGCTTCATGGTCTGACCCTTTGGGCTTTTCTAAGCGTTCAACATGATGACATTGCGCTTTGCGCCGCCGGACTTGGTATCGGCGATTGCCTCGTTGATTTGATCCAATCTCCAGCGGCCAGAGATCAATTCGTCAAGTTTCAGGCGGCCTTGCTTGTACAAATCCACCATCCAAGGGACGTCCCTGCGGAGCACCACATCACCCATCTTTGAACCGATCAAGGATTGCCCAAGAGCAGCCAGGATGACGGGCTCATAGCTGGATTTTTCGCCAGAGTGCGGCATGCCAACCAAGACGATCTTGCCATTGGCGGTCAAGTAGCGCGGCGCCTGATCATAGGCTGGAATGGCCCCGACAGTTACGATCACGGCGTCTGCCCCGCGCCCGCCCAACGCCTTCATCGCGGACCGCCACGGCGCTTTGCCTGTTGCCAAAACACCGTGCGTGGCGCCAAACGACTTGGCGATATCCAGTTTCTCATCGGTCATGTCGACTGCGACGATCCGGCGGGCCCCCGCGATTTTCGCGCCTTGAATGGCATTCAACCCGACACCGCCTGCGCCAATGACAACCACGTCTTGTCCTGCACGCAGTTGCGCGGCATTGACCACAGCACCTACCCCGGTGATCACACCGCAGGACAACAGACACGCCACATCTTTGGCCATGTCACTTGGAATGGTGACAATCTGGCTTTGATCCACAACGACTTTTTCGGCAAATGCGCCGGAATTCATGGCCTGTAAAATGGGGTCTCCGGACGGGGACGTCAGGGGGTGAGATTGGGTGTCGAACTGCGTTTGACAGTAGGATGGTCGCGCGTTGCCGCAACTTGGACAGGTCCCGCACGCTCTGATCAATGTGACGATGACATCGTCGCCAAGTTTCAGATCCCGCACACCATCGCCCATG
>CAWUIW010000091.1:0-11543 GCA_963922515.1 uncultured Rhodobacterales bacterium
CCACGACGCTGGCCATCTCGGATGTCGAGGGCGACAGTCTGGACGTGATTGGCTCCGGCATCGGCGCCGCCCCAAAGACCCCAGCATTCCGTCACGATGCCCGGATCATAGCCAGCAATGCCCATGCCCGGGCCGCGGCAGAGGCACGCGCACCGCTGCCTGTTCTGTGCAATGAGGAATGCCTGTATGACGATGTGCGGGCCTTGGCAGCACAGTTGGGACCGCGCCTGCGCAACTTGGACACCGGCGTGATGATCCTTGGCGGCGAACCAACGGTGGTGCTGCCAGAGCATCCGGGCAACGGTGGGCGCAATCAGCAACTGGCCCTGGAACTGGCGCGCGAAATTCGGAACGAGCACGGGTTGGTCGTTTTGGTCGCGGGGACCGATGGTACGGATGGGCCGACCAATGCAGCCGGAGGGATCGTGGATGGCCAAACCTGGGCCGCAGGCGGCGCCGCTGCACTTGATGCAGCGGATGCCGGGCGGTTCTTGGCAGAACGCGGTGCGCTCTTTACAACCGGACCGACGGGCACCAACGTGATGGATTTGATCATCGCCATCCGAAGGTGAAAGGCGCGCCATGGAAAACACCCTGCTCGAGATTGTGGACCTGCCGGACGAAGGCATTGTTCTGTCGGATGGGTGTCGTCTGTCCGCGCGGATCTGGCGACCGGTCAATGCAGAGGCAGAGCCTGTTCCCGCTGTGCTGGAATACCTGCCCTATCGCAAACGCGATGGCACGACCGCGCGTGATGCCCTTACCCACCCTTACCTTGCCAAGCGCGGCTATGCCTGCGTGCGTGTCGATATACGCGGAAACGGCGACAGCGAAGGGTTGATGGAGGACGAGTACGCACAGCAAGAATTGGATGACGCCGTTGAAGTGATCCATTGGATCGCAGCGCAACCATGGTGTTCGGGCGCTGTGGGCATGATGGGTATCAGTTGGGGCGGTTTCAATTCCTTGCAGGTGGCCGCCATGCAACCGGCCCCGCTAAAGGCGATCATCACCCTGTGCTCGACCGTAGATCGCTACGCGGACGACATCCATTACAAGGGCGGATGCCTTTTGAACGAGAACCTTGGTTGGGGCGCCACGATGTGGAGCTACTCCAGCCGTGCGCCAGATCCGGAGTTGCGATCGGATTGGCGAGAGCTGTGGCTGAAACGCTTGGAAAACGAACCGTTCCTGGCGGCCCATTGGCTGCGGCACCAACGGCGCAACGCGTATTGGCAGCATGGGTCGGTTTGCGAAGACTTCGGCGCCATCAAGGCCGCGACGCTGGCCATCGGCGGATGGGGCGATGCGTATAAGAACGCGGTGCCGCAGCTTGTCGAGAACCTTGCCGCGCCGGCCAAAGGCATCGTTGGACCCTGGGTCCACAAGTATCCGCACTTTGCTGTGCCGGAACCTCGGATCGGCTTTTTGCAAGAAGCTTTGCGGTGGTGGGACCGGTGGTTGAGGGGGGTCGACACCGGCGTTGAACACGACCCTGACTACCGCGCCTATGTGATGGAAGGTTTGCCACCCGCCACCTGGTACACCAAGCGCCCGGGCCGCTGGATCGCAGAGACAAGCGGAGCAACAGCCCACCTGCCCCTGCGGACGTTGCACATGCGCGATGATGGACTGCACGACGCCCCCGGACCGCTCAACCAAATTGTGGCCTCTCCACAAACCTGCGGCATGGCAGCAGGTGAGTATTGTGCAATCTGGCTTGGCCCGGAAATGCCGGGGGATCAACGCGGGGATGACGCGGTCTCCGCCTGTTTCGACACGGTGCCGATGGTTCAGGACATCGACATCGTCGGCGCGCCGGTTGTCCGGTTGCGACTGGGCGCAGATCGCCCTCAAGGACACATTGCGGTTCGACTGAACCATGTGCTGCCAAACGGTCAGTCAACGCGCATCACGTACGGCGTTTTGAACCTGAGCCATCGGGACAGTCATACCGATCCAACCAAGATGCCCACCGGGCAAATGGTCGACGTGACGCTCTCGCTGGATCATATCGCCTACCGCGTTCCCCGCGGCCATCGCCTGCGCGTTGCAATCAGTACCGCCTACTGGCCGTTGATATGGCCATCACCAGAGCCACTGACGCTTACGCTTGGATCAGGGTCCATTGACCTGCCGATCCGGCCCGGCACCGCCGGCGATGAATGGCAGTTTCCACCCCCTGACGCGGACCCGCCATGGGCCACCAAGGAACTGCGGTCCGGATCCCACGTGCGAAAGGCGGAAACCGATCTGACGACCGGCCACGTCTCTTTGGTGATCGAGGATGATTTCGGCAAGGTCGAAGATGCCGAGCACGGACTGATCAGCGGAACAATCGCTCGGGAACGATGGTCGATCCACCCGGATGATCCGCTATCCGCGCATGGATCTTGCCACTGGACCAGCGAGAGCGGTCGTGGCGCCTTGCAGCTGCGCACCGAAACTTTCAGCGAGATGTGGGCAGACACAAGTACGTTTTTCCTCAAAGCTCGGCTTGAAGCCTATGAAAATGACGTGCTTATCTATGAACGTGATGTGCGCGAAGAGGTGCCACGAGACAATAGGTGACGCGCGCCGCGTCGGCCGTCCAAAGATCCAATCACAGATCGTTAAACAAACCTGTCCGCAGAGCCAGGATTTCATCCGGAGAGTAAAATGACCAAAGAACTAGACTACTATGCCAGTCGTGTGACGGCCGGTGTGATGACCCGCCGCGAATTCATGGGACGCGCCGCAGCACTCGGCGTGAGTGCGGCCGTTGCAAGCACAGTTTTTGCCGACGCTGTTCACGCGGCTGGCCCGGTCAAGGGTGGCACTTTCCGCATGGGAGTTCAGGGCGGCGAAAGCACCAACACGCAAGACCCCGCGCTGTACGCATCCGATGTCCCGATTGCTGGCGGACGCCACTGGGGTGAGACGCTGGTCGAGGTCAAGCCGAACGGCGAACTGGAGGGTCTGATCGCAGAAAGCTGGGAAGGGTCCGCCGACGCCAAGACATGGCGCTTCAAAGTTCGTCAGGGCATTGAATTCTCGAACGGAAAGACCGTCACCGCCGAAGACGTGATGCGCACGATGGAACGCCATTCAAACGAAGCAGCAACGTCAGGTGCGCTCGGCATCATGAAAGGTATCGAATCGATGCGCGTTGATGGCGATGTCTTCGAGGTGACGCTGGGCGTGGGCAACGCAGACATGCCCTACCTCATCGGGGACTATCATCTGATCATTCAACCCGACGGGGGTTTCGACAACCCGAATGCCGCGATCGGCACTGGTCTATACACACTGGAAAGCGATGAACCCGGCGTTCGGATGGTCTTCAAGCGGAACCCGAACTACTGGGGTGGCGACGTTTATGGCCACTACGACTCGACCGAAATCATCACGCTGAACGATGCAACCGCAAGAACAGCCGCGTTGCAATCGGGTCAAGTCGATACCGTAAACCGTGTTGAGCCCAAGATTGCCCAGTTGCTGGACCGCGCCCCGAACATAACCGTGCGCAACGTGTCGGGCAAAGGCCACTACGTGTTCATCATGCACATCGATACGGCGCCGTTCGACAATGTCGATCTGCGCCTCGCGCTGAAATACGCGATCAACCGCCAAGAACTGGTGGACAAGATCCTGCGTGGCTATGGCGGGGTGGGGAATGACATGCCGATCAATGCCTCCTACCCACTGTTCGACGACAGTATCCCGCAGCGCGAGTATGATCCCGCCAAGGCCGCCGAGCATTACGCCAAGTCCGGCCATGACGGCTCGCCCATCATCCTGCGTGTGGCCGATGGGGCATTCCCGGGCGCGGTTGACGCTGCTGCGCTGTTTCAGCAATCGGCTCAAGCCGCCGGAATTCCGCTGGAAATCAAGCGTGAGCCCAACGACGGTTACTGGTCGGAAGTCTGGAACAAGCAACCTTTCTGCGCCTCGTACTGGGGCGGTCGCCCGGTCCAGGACCAGATGTACACGACGGCCTATCTGTCCACGGCCGACTGGAACGACACCCGGTGGAAGATCCCCGCATTTGACGAAATGCTGTTTGCCGCACGTGCGGAGCTGGACGAAGCCAAGCGGAAAGAGATCTATTCAAACATGGGTAGGCTGCTGCGCGACGAAGGCGGCCTGATCTGTCCGATGTTCAATGATTTCATCGATGCTGTATCGAATGACGTTCAGGGCTACGAACCGGATCCGAACGGACCACAGATGAATTGGTACGCGTTCAAGAAGACTTGGAAAGCATAAACCACTGAACAGAAACGGGCCGGTCTGACAAGACCGGCCTTTTTTCTTGCCCGACCGTTGGAAATGCGCGAACCTTTGGCGGGGATAAAAAAGCGCAAGAAATGCGCTGACCAATCAACTGGGAGCTCAAAAATGAACAATGAACTCGACCACCTGGCCGCGCAGGTGACCGCACGCGGCATGACACGCCGCGAATTCATGGGACGCGCCGCGGCCCTTGGTGTCAGCGCTGCAGTCGCCAGCACCGTTTTTGCAAATGCTGCGAGAGCCTCTGGCCCTGTGAAGGGCGGCGTTTTGAAAGTGGGCCTGCAAGGCGGTGAAAGCACGAACTCACTGGACCCGGCCCTGTCTGCATCGACCGTACCGTTCATGAACCTGCGGGCGTTCGGCGAATGCCTGGCCAACGTGTCCGAAGATGGCAGCCTTGATTTCCGCGCGGCCGAAAGTGTGGAAGCCAGCGACGACGGCAAGGTTTGGACCTACAAGATCCGTCAGGGTGTTGAGTTTCACAACGGGAAAACGATGACCGCCGAAGATGTTCTGCGCACAATGGAACGTCACTCCAACGAAGATGCGACCTCGGGTGCTCTCGGCATCATGAAGGGCATCGAGTCGATGAAGGCGGACGGCGACTACTTCCAAGTCACGCTCAGCACTGCCAATGCTGACCTGCCGTACCTGCTGGCCGACTACCACCTTGTGATCCAGCCGGATGGCGGCTTTGACAACCCGGCCGCCGGGATCGGCACAGGTGCCTACAAGGTCGAAGTGGACGAGCCCGGCATTCGCCACGTGTTCACCAAGTTTGAAAACTACTGGGACGACAACTGGGGTCATCTGGATGCCGTGGAGAACATCGTTCTGAACGATGCAACGGCCCGGACAGCGGCCCTCCAATCCGGTCAGGTTCACATGATTGACCGCGTCGAGCCAAAAATTGCGCAGCTTTTGGCGCGTGCTCCCAACATCGACGTCAAAAGCGTATCTGGCCCCGGCCACTACGTGTTCATCATGCACATCGATACGGCCCCATTTGACAACAACGACCTGCGCCTCGCACTGAAATACGCCATCAACCGCCAGGAAATGGTGGACAAGATCCTGCGTGGCTATGGCGGGGTGGGGAACGACTTCCCGATCAACGCGGCATACCCGTTGTTTGATGCGACCATCCCGCAGCGCGAGTATGATCCCGCCAAGGCCGCCGAGCATTACGCCAAGTCCGGCCATGACGGCTCGCCCATCATCCTGCGTGTGGCCGATGGGGCATTCCCGGGCGCGGTTGACGCTGCTGCGCTGTTTCAGCAATCGGCTCAAGCCGCCGGAATTCCGCTGGAAATCAAGCGTGAGCCCAACGACGGTTACTGGTCGGAAGTCTGGAACAAGCAACCTTTCTGCGCCTCGTACTGGGGCGGTCGCCCGGTCCAGGACCAGATGTACACGACGGCCTATCTGTCCACGGCCGACTGGAACGACACCCGGTGGAAAGTTCCTGCTTTTGACGACATGCTGCTGGCCGCGCGCGGCGAGCTTGATGAAGCCAAACGCAAGGCAATCTACTCCGACATGGCAAACATGCTGCGCGACGAAGGCGGCCTGATCTGCCCGATGTTCAATGACTTCATCGAAGGTGTGTCGACCGATGTTCAAGGGTGGGTCGATGATCCGAACTTTGGCATGATGAACGGTCTGGCCCCGCAGAAGTGCTGGCTCGCATAAGGGTCTGACCGCGTGCATCCGATATTGAAACTGGTTGCCCAACGCTTGGCGTTGGGCATCCTGCTGCTCTTCGCTGCCTCAATCCTCATTTTTGCCGGAACAATGATCCTGCCGGGGGATGTGGCACAATCCATTTTGGGACAGTCGGCGACACCCGAAAACCTTGCGAACCTGCGCGAGGAACTCGGCCTGAACGACCCCCCGATTCAACGCTATTTCGATTGGTTATTCGGCGCGTTGCAAGGCGACCTCGGCACGGCGCTAACCAATGGTCGCGACATCGCGGAAAGCTTGGGCCAACGTCTGTCAAACACGCTTTTCCTTGCCTTTTGGGCCGCCGTCATATCGGTGCCGCTGGCAATCTTTCTGGGTTTGCTGGCCGTTCGCTACAAGGACAGGTGGCCGGACAAACTGATCTCTGGTGTGACGCTTGCCTCGATCTCGATCCCGGAATTCCTGATCGGCTACGTCCTGATGTTCTTCATCGCCGTGCAGCTTGGCTGGGCACCCTCGGTCGCCATGATCAACGACGGCATGAGCGTTTTGGAGAAGCTGCAATCCATAGCCTTGCCGGTGATGGTTCTGACGCTGGTGGTATTGGCGCATATGATGCGCATGACCCGCGCAGCTATTTTGAACGTGATGCAATCGGCGTATGTCGAGACTGCCGAACTCAAGGGGCTGAACAGTTTTCAGGTCATTTACCGTCATGCCTTCCCAAACGCGATCGCGCCCATTGTCAATGTCGTGATGCTGAACCTTGCCTATCTTGTCGTCGGCGTGGTCGTGGTCGAGGTGGTGTTTGTCTATCCTGGCATGGGTCAGTACTTGGTCGATCACGTGTCAAAACGTGACGTGCCGGTGGTCCAGGCCTGCGGGTTGATCTTTGCCGCTGTCTATATCGGTCTCAACATGGTGGCCGACATCGTATCGATCCTTGCAAACCCTCGTCTGAGGCATCCGAAATGACCGAGTTGCTTCTAAACAAAAATGCGTCGCTGTCGCTTGTTTTGAATGGGGCGCCAAGCTGCGCCCTGTGTACCACTCCGCCGACTGAACGGAGCTTGGGGCTATGAGAATTCCATTTGCCGCGGCCGTGGGGCTGTTTTTCACCGGTCTGTATTTTCTGGTGGCCATCTTTGCACCGCTGATTGCGCCATACGGGATGGCCGAAGTCGTCGGCGACGTTTGGGAACCTTCGTCGTCCCAGTTCCTGTTGGGCACAGATAATATTGGCCGCGACCTGCTGAGCCGGAAGATCTATGGCGGTCGCACGACGATCTGGATTGCCACGATGGCGACGATCTTGAGCTTTGTCACTGGGTCGGTGCTGGGTTTTCTGGCCGCTGTTCTGGGTGGCTGGGCGGATCAGGTTCTGTCCCGGTTTGTAGATCTGATCATGTCGATACCGTCGCTGATCTTTGCTCTTGTGGTCTTGTCGGTGATGCCAGTCACGATCCCGGTTCTTATCTTGGTCATGGGTTTGCTGGATGCCACGCGCGTCTATCGTCTGGCACGCGCGGTCGCCGTGGATATCAACGTCATGGATTACGTCGAAGCTGCCAAACTGCGCGGTGAAGGCCGGACTTGGATCATTTTCCGCGAAATTCTACCCAACGCGCTGTCGCCGCTGGTGGCCGAAATGGGTCTTCGCTTCATCTTCATGGTTCTGTTTGTCTCGACCCTGTCCTTCCTCGGCCTTGGCGTCCAGCCACCAGAGGCCGACTGGGGCGGGATCGTAAAAGAGAACAAGGAAGGAATCGTTTATGGCATCCCGGCCGCTCTGATACCGGCCTTTGCCATCGCGACGCTGGCCATTTCCGTGAACCTTGTTGCGGACTGGGTCCTGAACCGCACGACATCGCTGAAAGGGGGGCGGGGCTAATGGCTGACAATCTGCTCGACGTCCGCAACCTTAAAATCGGCGCAACTGTCTATCCTCCCGGCGAAAAGCCGGAAGAGATCGAGATTGTGCACGGGGTCTCTTTCCAACTGGAAAAAGGCAAGGTCCTTGGCCTGATCGGTGAATCTGGTGCTGGTAAATCCACGATTGGTCTGGCCTCGATGGGTTATGGCCGCGGCGGTGTTGAACTTACCGGTGGCGAAGTCTGGGTCAATGGCCGCGACATTCTGAAAGGCGGGCTGAAAGGCCTACGCAAGTTGCGCGGCGCCGAAGTGACCTATGTGGCGCAATCGGCGGCAGCCTCGTTCAACCCGGCCAAACAAATCATGGATCAGGTGACCGAAGCGGCTGTGCACCACGGTCGGTTCAGCCGGAAACAGGCCGAGGAACGAGCCGTGACCCTGTTTCGTAAACTGGGTTTGCCCGACCCCGAAAGCTTTGGCGAACGCTATCCTCACCAAGTGTCTGGCGGGCAATTGCAACGCGCGATGACCGCCCTGGCCCTCTGCCCGGAACCGGATCTGGTCGTATTTGACGAGCCGACAACCGCGTTGGATGTGACCACGCAAATTGACGTGCTCGCAGCGATCAAGGAAGCCATCCGCGACACCGGTGTGGCGGCATTGTACATCACGCACGACCTAGCCGTGGTGGCACAAGTCAGCGACCACATCATGGTCCTGCGGCACGGCAATACGGTGGAATACGGCGAAACCGACCAGATCATCAACGCCCCGCGCGAAGACTACACGCAGGCCCTTGTTTCTGTCCGTTCGATCGAACACGAAGAAAAGGCGCCAACGCCAGAGCCGGTCCTCAAGGTTTCCGGCATCACAGCGCGGTACAAGGGCCTGAACTTCGACGTTTTGCACAACGTCACTGTTGATCTGGACCCCGGCCAAACCCTCGCGGTCGTGGGCGAGTCTGGTTCGGGAAAGTCGACGCTGGCGCGCGTGATCACCGGCCTCTTGCCACCGCGGCAGGGCGAGATTGAGTTTGCCGGTCGGACATTGTCCAAGGACTTGGCTGGACGCTCTCGGGAAGATCTGCGCGAGTTGCAGATGATTTACCAGATGGCCGATGTCGCCATGAACCCCCGCCAGACGGTGGGCACCATCATTGGCCGACCGTTGGAGTTCTACTTCGGGCTAAAGGGCTCAGAGAAGCAAAAGCGCGTTGTCGAACTGCTGGACGAGATCGAAATGGGCGAACAGTTCATGGATCGCTACCCGGCCGAGCTTTCCGGGGGACAAAAGCAGCGCGTTTGCATCGCAAGAGCTCTGGCCGCAAAGCCCAAGATGATCATTTGTGATGAAGTCACGTCTGCACTCGATCCGCTGGTGGCCGATGGCATTCTCAAACTGTTGTTGCAGCTGCAGAAAGTCGAAGACGTTGCTTACCTGTTCATCACCCATGACTTGGCGACAGTGCGCGCCATCGCCGACAGCATCGCGGTGATGTACCAAGGCAATGTGGTGCGCTATGGCCCGAAATCGCAAGTGCTGAGCCCGCCATTTGATGATTACACCGATCTTCTCCTAAGCTCTGTACCCGAGATGAAACTTGGGTGGCTGGAAGACGTGATCGCCAACCGAAAAATGGAAAGCGCCGGGAATTGATCTGGCGCGATCCGCCCGTGTGCAATGCGCGACGGATCGGGATCACGCAGAAGACCGATCAGCTCTGTGCGTATTCGTCCATGAGTGCCTGAAGCTCTTTGGCTGTTTTGGGGAAGCTGGAGTAGCTGTGGACCACCGGAACATGGGCCCACGGCATTTTTTCAGTCGTCATCATTTCCATGAAGGGCACGAACATGCCCGCATTGGACAAGATGGATGTGCGCAAATTGATCCGGTGGTTCGCACCTTCGATCTGGGAATACACGAAGTTCAGGCAAGACGCGCAGAAATAGTGCGTCCGCCCGTTGCGGCCCAGACCGCCGGTGACCAGTTCACCGGTGCAGGAAAAGGCCGCGCTTGGGAACATTGTGGTCAGAGAGTACGCGCTGGCAGTGAATTTCTGACAATCCCGGCAGTGACAAGCGACGGTCAGCAAGGGGGGCGCTGTGACGCGCACCTGAACGGATTCACAAAGACAAGCCCCTTGGAAGGGCGGTTTGGGAGGAGACATTGGAGAGCTTTCTGTTGTCGACGACGCGCGCAGTGCGGGTCGTCATAGCAAGGTTCCGCGCATCACAAGCGCGACCGATCGGGCCCTGCACCAGGGTTCCGTCCTTGGTAAGATAACAGAACGACAACCGGCTTCAAAGTGGTTTAGATGCCAGTGCCGAAGGCCGCAAAATGCCCGGCGAAAATCGGTTCCAGGTCGCTGCGCGACTGCATCCCGAAAATCGTAGTCTGCAGCGTGCCATCCGCATCAAACAACAAAAGCGTGACATGCGGCACACCGTAGCGTCGGGCAAACGCGCCACCTTCGGGTTGAGTGATGTCAGCGACAAGGTAAAGCATGTCGCACTCGCCGAATTGTCGCAACGCTTTGCGCGTTTGGCGTTGCAAAGCGGTACAGGTCGGGCACTGTGGATCATGCACTTGCACAACGACAGGTTTTCCCTGCCCGACTTGGGATAGGTCGCGCTCGGCCGCCATGGCCTGCACCGAACGCACGGTCCAAATCCCGGCCGCTCCCAGAACGGCCAAGCTGACACCGCCGCTCCGCAAAAGTTTTAGTGCAGTGCGCCGCCGCATGTCCGGTGTCGGCTTTGACGGCTTCGTCACTTTACGTTTCTTGGTTTTCCGCGCCATGTGTGCCCCCGTTAAGTGGCCAAACCCTAAACGCACAGCTGATCACTTGGCATTCACATTGATGTCAGTTGCGGCAATGGCCGGCGCCGTTTTCCGCAAGCGGTGCGTCGAGCAATGAGGTGGAGCATACGCCACTGGCCTCGGGTTCAGCACGAACCGCCGTCATGCCCCCGCCACCGTCCGTCACGACGCGCTGAGACTCGCTTGCCAAAGGGCAAAGCTCTCGCTTTCTTGCAAAAGCCAGCGCACAAACTTCTGCGCCGGAACTGACGCGGACTTTCGGGACAACAGATAGTAATCTTGACCGTCCAGCCGTGGACCGGGCACAGGCAAAAGCGAGCCGCTTTTCAGTTCTTGCTCTGCTATGACATCGTCCGCGACAGCCACCCCCAATCCCCATCTCGCCGCTTCGATTGGCAAATCACAGCGAGTCAGCGTCAGCGCGGTTGCGTGATCTGGATACTCTGCGTCAGCCTCATGATAAATCAACCGCCACCAGTGCTCGTTCGCTTCGTGGATCAGTCCCGCATCCGCGACCTGCGACAATTTCCAAATGCGCAAGGAGGGGGCGGCTACAAGGATCGTTCGCGGAGAAACAAGCCGCGATCGCTTGAAACCACTGTAATCTGCAAACCCCCAGACGATGGCCAAGTCGGCGGTTGCCGGAATGACACGAGGCGGATCGTGATGCGCGCGTACGGACAGTGTGAGCCCCAGAGACTTGAAAGACATCTGCGCCAATCGCGGCAAAAGCCATTGTCGCAGGAACGTCGCTTCGACATCCAGTGTCAATCGGGCCCGTTCAGCAGGACCGCGGGCCTCGTCCAGCGACAGGTGCCGGAAACCTTCTGTCACTTTCTGCGCGTACCGAACTCCTGTTTCGGTCAACGACACTGAACGGTGCGCCCGAT
>CAWUIW010000092.1:0-11365 GCA_963922515.1 uncultured Rhodobacterales bacterium
GCCGCGGCGACAATGGCCAGTGCGGGCCTGACGGTAGACGCATTGGACGCATCAGAAGAAATGGTGCGCCGCGCCGCCGCACTGCCCGGTGTCACAGCACATCAAGCAACATTTGACGATGTGACCGGCGAAGGCATTTACGACGGGATCTGGGCCAACTTTAGCTTGTTGCATGCCCCGCGCGCCGATATGCCCCGGATACTGACCCGGCTGCGCAATGCTCTGACCACCGATGGCCGCCTGCACATCGCAGTAAAGCTTGGCGAAGGCGAAGCGCGCGACGCACTCGGGCGGCTTTACACCTATTTCTCCGACGACGAGCTCACCGGTCTTTTGGCGGGCGCTGGCCTGACCGTGGCAAAGCGCGCGTTTGGCACGACCAAGGGGCTGGACGGAACAATGGCCGACTGGATCAGCATCACTGCGCATGCCTGACCTCTTTGCCTATACCGACGGCGCCTGTTCGGGAAACCCGGGACCGGGGGGGTGGGGCGTGCTTTTGCGCGCTTTGGACGGAGCAAACGTGGTCAAGGAACGCGAGTTGAGTGGGGGCGAAGAACTAACGACCAACAACCGGATGGAACTGTTGGCGGCGATCCACGCCCTTGAATCACTCACACGGCCCAGCCGGATCACCGTTGTGACTGATAGCGCCTATGTCAAAAACGGGGTCACGGGTTGGATCCATGGCTGGAAACGCAATGGATGGAAAACCTCGAACAAGAAACCCGTGAAAAATGCAGAGCTTTGGCAGCGATTGGATGCGGCCCAATCCGCCCATGATGTGACCTGGGAATGGGTCAAGGGACATGCAGGTCATCCCGAAAACGAACGCGTTGACGAGCTGGCGCGCGCTGGTATGGCGCCCTTCAAGACATAACGTCCGGGATACGCCAAGCCGCCAGACCCTAGCGTTTGAAATAGGTTTGCCACAGCCAAATCAGAAGCAAAGCGCCCAGCACGGCCCCGACGAAGCCCGCCATGAACCCCGTGACGGATATGAGCACACGCAGAACCAGACCGCCAATCAGCGCGCCGGCAATGCCAATGACCACTGTGGTGATGACATTGGCTTCAATCCGCATCAGGCGCGTAGCCAGAAACCCTGCCGCCACACCGATAATGACCAATCCGATGATCCACATGCGCTACTTCCGCCGCCAGTGGAACGGCACGATGATCAACGCGCCAATCGACGAAATAATGGCGTCGATCCCGGGGCGGCCAAAACTGATACCGAACATGATTCTTACAAAATAGAACAACAGCGCACCGCCCACGCAAATGATGATTGACGCAAGTATGCCATTGCTGGTCCAACCTGTTTTCTCTGAAAGATAGCCAACGATCCCCCCAATAATGACCGTTCCCATCATCGTTGGTAGCATTGTACGACTCCTAAAGCTGCGTTCCGACGGGCATGGGCCAACCTCGCAAGAACTCTTGCCTATCCTGTGCGCCTTTTCCCGCGCGTTGCAAGCGTGTCAGTTGAACTGCGCCTGTACCGCATGCCACGGTTAGATCGGCATCTAACACGGTTCCGGGTGAGCCTGCCCCCTGCGCGATGCGTGAACCCAAAATCTTCAACCGCGCACCGTTCAGATCAATCCATGCACCGGGAAAGGGAGATAACCCTCGAATTTGCCGATCCACCTCGGGTGCAGGGAGGGCCCAGTTTATCTTGGCTTCCGCCTTGTCGATTTTCTGCGCGTAAGTGACACCGTCGTCCGGCTGCAGCTGTGGGGAAAGGGTTGGCAGGGATTGCAGCGCTCGCACGATGGCACCTGCGCCGATGTCGGACAGCCGGTCGTGCAAATCGGCTGTCGTTTCTTCGGCACCGATCTCGGTTTCGACCCGCAGCAGAACCGGCCCTGTATCCAACCCTGCATCCATTTGCATGATGCAAACCCCGGTTTTCAGATCGCCCGCCATAATCGCTCGATGAATGGGGGCCGCCCCCCGCCAACGCGGCAACAGACTGGCGTGGATGTTCAGGCACCCGTGCACCGGCGCATCCAAGACAGCCTGCGGCAGGATCAATCCATACGCGACCACAACCGCGACGTCCGCCTTCAACGCCACGAAGTCAGCCTGTGCGTCTGCGGATTTGAGCGACACCGGATGTCGCACTGACAGGCCAAGCTCCAAAGCGCGCGCGTGAACCGGGCTTGGTCGTTCTTTCTTGCCACGGCCAGCCGGTCGCGGCGGCTGGCAATAGACGGCGCAAATCTCGTGCCCTTCTGCCACCAGCGCCTCCAGCGCTGGCACCGAAAAGTCGGGCGTGCCCATGAACACGACCCTCACGTGCTCGCCTTTCGTGCCTTGCGCAACAACATATCTCGCTTCACCTTGGACAACCGGTCAAAGTACATCTTTCCATTCAGATGATCGATCTGATGCTGGACGCTGGTCGCTTCGATCCCTACGAACTCTCGCCGATCGATCACGCCATCGGCGTTCAGGAACCGGACGGTCACCGCGCGTGGGCGGGCGATCTTGGCCGACACCCCCGGCAAATTCGGGCTGGCTTCCTCATGCACCCGATCTTCGATCGAGCTGTGCAGGATTTCCGGGTTTGCCAGCCGCACCGCCCGCGTACGGTCAATCGAGCCGTCCACGACGGCAAGGCGCAGCATCACACCGATCTGAGGCGCGGCGAGGCCGACACCGCCTGGATTGGCTGTCATGGTGTCAATCATGTCTTGCCAAGTTTCGCGAATATCATCGGTGATGTCTTGGACCACGGTTGCTGGCGTGCGCAAACGTCTGTCCGGCCAAAGCAAGCAGCGCCGGACTGTCATTCAGTCAGTGCCCGGTATTGCGCCTCGGCTGCATCGCGCTGATCGGGCTGCAACCGGTCGAATGTGACGCGCCCGTCCAGATGATCGAGTTCATGTTGCGCGCACACCGCGGCAAAGCCGGTCAGATGTTCTTCCCGCGCGTCGCCGTCACGGTCCGTATAGGCCAAAACAACCTCGGCCGGCCGATCAATGTCCAACATGAGCCCGGGGATCGAAAGGCAGCCCTCGGGATTGCTGGCCACAGCGTCCGAACTCCAAACGACACGCGGGTTGATCACGGCTTTCGGCGACATTGCGCCGTCTTTCCATGTTGCGTCCATGACAAAAAGGCGCTTCATCACACCAATTTGCGGCGCGGCCAGTCCACGTCCCGGCGCGGCATACATTGTGTCGAACAGGTCGACCAGCAACCCACCAAGGTCTTCATGCTCTACAGGCGCGCAAACGGTGGCCAAGCGTTGATCCGGCCATTTCAGAATGGGTCGAACTGCCATCAAGGCCGCGCCTTTTCGCGCTTCAGCTTCTGCATTTTGCGGGTGATCATCTGGCGCTTCATTGGGCTCAGATAATCGATGAACAGCTTGCCGTTCAGATGGTCGATCTCGTGCTGAACACAGGTCGCCCACAAGTCGGCAAAGCTCTCTTTTCTGGGGTGCCCGTTTTCGTCCATCCACGCAACTTCAACCTCGGCCGGTCGGGTGACCTCGGCATACTGCTCTGGAATGGACAGACAGCCTTCTTCGTACACGCTCTTTTCCGAGGACGTGGAAACCACCTCGGGGTTGAACATGATCAAGGGTCGCGGTGTTGCCCCTTCTTCCTTGACACAATCCACAACGATCAGACGCGTGTTCACCCCCACCTGTGGTGCGGCCAATCCAACACCCGGCGCGTCGTACATGGTCGCCAGCATGTCTTGTGCAAGGGTGCGCATGTCGTCGGTTACGTCATCGACTGGCGCGCACATTTTCTTCAGCCGCGGATCAGGGTGGATCAAGATTGGTCGTATCATGGCAGGTGATGTAGGCGATCGTTGCTACAGCCGCAACGCCTCTTGCGTTCGGTCCGTTTCCGTCTAGCTTGCGCTACTCAAACAGCAGGAACGCCTATGGACTTCAATACGATCATCGACCGCCGCGGGACCCAGAGCACAAAGTGGGACAAGATGGAGCAACTCTTGGGCGTTTCACCGGATGATGGCTTGCCCATGTGGGTGGCAGATTCCGACTATCAAACTGCGCCTTGCGTGATTGAACGCGCCCGACAAGCGATTGATCTTGGGGTGTTTGGCTATTCCTGGGACTACCCGGATTATCTGAAAGCCATTCAATGGTGGATGCAGACGCGCCACAATTGGGCTGTCGACACCGACTGGATCTTGACCTGCCAAGGCCTGGGAAACGCGTTGACCCTGTGCATTGATGTCTGGTCAGAGCCCGGGGACCATGTTGCGATCTTTTCGCCGGTTTATCATGAATTTGCGAACAAGATTAACAAGACGGGCCGCAAGGTCACTGAATGTCCGCTGGTGCGAAAGGGCGACACATACGTGCTGGATCTGGACGATGCACAATCGCGCATGACCGGACGCGAAAAGCTGCTGTTCTGGTGTTCCCCGCAAAACCCTTCAGGTCGCATCTGGAGTGCTGCAGAGTTGAGGGCCGTGTCAGATTTTGCTGAACGAAACGACATGATCCTTGTGTCGGATGAGGTCCATCACGACCTGATTTATCCAGGGCATACCTTTACAGCAATGGACGTGGCAGCGCCTGACTACCGCCATAGGGCGGTATACCTGACGGCCGCATCCAAAACGTTCAACATCGCTGGTCAACGTACCGGCAACATGATCATCCCGGACCCCACGTTGCGCCAAGCCATGAAGCACCGGCAAAACACACTCGACTACGGGCCGGCCTCTATGGGGGTCTTGATGATCGAGGCTGCGTATTCGTCAGAAGGCGCGGCCTGGGTGGATGCCCAAATGCAGCACCTAGATGGCAACCGAACCGTTTTTGATGCGGCTGTGAATGCCATTCCCGGAGCGTGGTCGATGCCGTTGCAATCGACATACCTGGCTTGGGTCGACTTTTCCGGAACCGGAATGACGTATGATGAGGTATCCGCCCGCATTCGGGATCAGGCAAAGATCGCCGTTTCTCCGGGGCCAAATTTTGGCGCGGGTGGCGAGACGTTCGTGCGGGTAAATCTGGCCACGCAACGCGCCCGGGTGGAAGAAGCCGGCCGCCGCCTGCAGGCCGCGTTCAGCGATCTTCAGTGAGGGTCCGACCGGGCTGTCAAAAGCCCGGCCGGCATCTCACGGTCCTGAACAAAGTCTGCCGCGGGTTGCGTGCGCGCGGCGGTGCTTCGCTTGAATTCATAGCGCATTTCTCCGCCTACCGCCTCGGACGCGACGATCAAGCACTGGTACAAATGGTTGCTCCCATCATACAGGTCCACCATGCCACGCAGCGCTGGTGCCGTGTTTTCGGCCACAGAAAAACCGCGCTTCCACATCCGCAAAACAGGAATGCTCTGGCCATCGGCAACGGCCCGCAACAGGTTCTTGCGCCTCGGCTTGAGGGTCTGAGCCGCGAGCAAGTCATCGCGAACGGACTTGGGCAAATAGGTAGACACGGCAGCGCTCCTTGCAGTCGAACGCTACCTAACGGCATGGGAGCAAACCCGCATAGCGGAAAAAGCGGCCTCCATTTTCTGCATCCACTTATGTGGTATTCCGGTCTCTTTGGCTGTGCGCGGGCGCAGGGCTGCTGCGCGTCGTCAGGGCTGGGCTGATTGGGGTTTGGTCCCTATTTTATTGCCAAACAGGCCGACCATAGGAGGACCGCATGGGTTTGCTCGTCGACGGGAAGTGGCACGATCAGTGGTATGATACAAAATCGACAGGCGGGGCTTTCAAACGCTCCGCTGCGCAGTTTCGCAATTGGATCACGCCAGACGGCACAGCGGGAGAATCGGGTCGTGCTGGCTTCAAGGCTGAAGCGGACCGATATCACTTGTACGTCAGCTATGCTTGCCCATGGGCGCATCGCACGCTGATCTTCCGTCAACTCAAGGGCCTTGCAGATTTGATCACGGTCTCTGCGGTGCATCCGGACATGCTGGACAAAGGTTGGACGTTTGAGCGGGACGAGGCCGGCGCGACGGGTGACACGCTGTTCGATTTCGACTTTGCGCATCAAGTCTATACCAAGGCAGATCCCGCGTATTCAGGCCGCGTTACGGTACCAATCCTGTGGGACAAGGCGCAGAGCACGATCGTATCGAACGAAAGTTCCGAAATCATCCGCATGTTCAACTCTGCCTTTGACGGCGTCACCGGCAATACCACGGACTATTGGCCGATCGCGATGCGGGATGAGATCGAGGCGGTAAATGCGCGGATCTACGACAGCCTGAACAACGGTGTGTACAAGTCGGGGTTTGCCACCACTCAAAGCGCTTACGAAGCCGCTGTGTTTCCGCTGTTCGATACGCTCGATTGGCTCGAAGACCGGCTAGCAACGCGCCGCTACCTGATGGGAGACCGAGTGACCGAAGCAGATTGGCGGTTGTTCACAACACTTGTCCGCTTCGATCCGGTGTACCACCTACACTTCAAGTGCAATCGCAAGCGACTCGTCGACTACCCCAACCTATGGGCGTACACACGCGAGCTTTACCAGTGGTCCGGCGTCGCACAGACTGTGAACATGTCGCATATCGTGCGGCACTATCACTACAGCCATGACAGCATAAACCCGCATCGGATCATCCCGATCAATCCGGAGCTGGATTTCGACGCACCGCATTTTCGCGATCAACGATCCGCGGCGTAATGCGCCACCATCGCCGCCAGATCTTCTGGCGGCGCCTCGCTCTGGACATAGGCGCAGGCGTTGGGGCTATGGGCAAAGATTGAACCGTCTGAAAAGAACGATGTGTTCGTCACGAAAATGACCCGCGCTTGCGGTCGCCGGTAGCTGGCAAAATCCGCAACCGCCAAAGCCGAACCGCCAGGTAAGACAAGATCAAGCACAATGATATCATAGCACCGCGTATGCAGCGCCACGATGGCCCTCTCTTGTGAATGTGCAACTTCCACATCGGCGCCTTGGCGCATCAGATGGCGTTGCCAAATGAAGCCAAGTTCGGGCTTGGCTTCAACAATAAGTACGTTCATTTCTTTGTATCCGGTGCAGAGTGTCTGCCCAGGCTTCCCCGAGTTCCTCTCTTCCATCGATAGTCTTAACAAAAGATTAATGACCTTTGCACAGCGTGAATGCATTGCAGAAACAAGCGATGACCGGCATAAATCCGCACTGCACCGAACAATGAATGCGCAAGGTTAAATCAGGTGACACCCGACATGCCCTGGCTGACGCCACAGCCCGCGCGCGACCACGGCGGCGGCTTGGCGGCCGCGATCACGCGATTTGGTGGAACACCCGCGGATTGGATGGATCTGTCGACCGGTATCAACCCGGTTCCCTACCCGGTTCCAGATTTGTCAGGCGGGGCTTGGACCCGACTGCCCGATCAAGATACCAGCACGCAATTGACGCAACAGGCGCGTGCGTTCTGGAACGTTCCGCCTGACGCTGATGTTCTGGCCGCACCCGGCGCTTCCGCTCTGATCGCACAAGTTCCGCGACTGTTTACCGCCGGTAACGTGCGCATCTCTTCCCCCACTTACAACGAACATGCAGCGGCTTTTCGATTTCACGGGTGGCACGTGACAGAAGCGGGCCCAGCGGATGCTGTGGTCGTGGTCAATCCCAACAATCCCGATGGTCGCTTTTGGTCAGAAGCAGATATGGATGCCGGGCTTGTCGTGATCGACGAAAGTTTTTGCGATGTCGCGCCCAGTGCCTCGCTGGTTCACTTGGCGGCACGACCCGGCGTCATCATCCTGAAAAGCTTCGGTAAATTCTGGGGATTGGCGGGTTTGCGCTTGGGTTTTGCCATAGGCGATCCAAAATCCATGGCGGCGCTCGCCGAAATGCTTGGGCCATGGCCAGTATCGGGCCCCGCGCTGGAAATTGGAACGCTTGCGCTACAGGACCGGCAATGGGCCGAAAGGACCCGCACCGACTTGCAGGTTGGCCGCGCGCAGCTCGACAGCCTGATGGTCCGCAAGGGCGCATCCGTTTCTGGTGGCACATCCCTGTTCGGGCTTTACTCTGTGGACAATGCCGAAAGCTGGCAGGACCGATTGGCACATCATCACATCTGGACCCGCGTTTTCCCCTATTCTGACACGCTGTTGCGGCTCGGTCTGCCAGCCAACGCCGAGGACCGGTCGCGCCTCGAGGCCGCCTTGTGACCACGGCGCTGATCTTGTGCTGTGCGTTGATACTGGATGCTCTGCTGGGCGAACCGGATTGGTTATGGCGGCGCCTGCCCCATCCTGCCGTGCTGATGGGACGCGCAGTGGGCTGGCTGGAAGCGCGATTGAACCGGGGAGCTAACCCGCGCGCCCAGGGCTTGGCCGCGCTGTTGCTGCTGGTCACGGGCGCTGCCAGCGTCGGCTGGGTCCTTTCTTTGCTAGGGCCGATTGCCGAATTGGTTCTGGCCGCGATCTTGTTGGCGCAACGCTCACTTGCCGAACACGTCACAGCGGTCGCCGACGGACTTGATGCGTCCTTAGGCGACGGACGGCGAATGGTGGCGCGGATCGTCAGCCGAGACACAATGGCAATGGACGAACCACAAGTCGCCCGCGCCGCCATCGAAAGCGCAGCCGAAAACCTGAGCGATGGTGTCATAGCTCCGGCCTTTTGGTTCTTGGTTGCAGGCTTGCCCGGAATACTCGTTTACAAAGTCGTCAACACTGCAGACAGCATGGTTGGCTACCGAACGGAGAGGTTTGAAAAGTTTGGCTGGGCCTCTGCCCGATTTGACGACCTGCTCAATCTGGGTCCGGCACGACTGACCGGCGCCTTGTTCGCCCTTGTCGGTCACCAATTGAAAGCATGGCCCGACATCGCGGCAGATGCCCGGCGCCACCGATCGCCAAACGCGGGTTGGCCAGAAGCCGCCTTGGCCCGTAGCTTGGATATCTCATTGGCCGGACCACGCAGCTATGACGGCGAATTGCGCAACTTTGCATGGGTCAATGCCGGTGGCCGTCAGGAGATCGGCGCGGCTGAAGTCAATGCCGCTGTCGCCGCGCTGTGGCAAGTCTGGCGCGTTGTGTTGATCATTGTGGCCTTGACGGCTGGGATGCTTGCCTTGCTGTAGGCCACGCGCCTACCGTTTACCCGATCGGAATTTTTGGACTTGTTTTCATGCGTTGTATTTTTGTTTTTCTGTTTTGGACCCTCACCGCAACGGCAGTCGCAGCGCAATCATGTGGTGGCAGCTTTTCCGCATTTGTTGACGACATGAAAAAGGAAGCCGTCGCCAAGGGCCACAACCCGGCCGCTGTTGATCGGTTCTTCGCTGACGTTCGACAGGATGCGGCTGTGCTCAAGGCGGATCGGGCACAAGGCATTTTTCAACGCCCTTTTCTGGACTTTTCACGGCGTCTGATTTCGCAAAACCGAATTGACAGAGGGCAAGAAATGGCCCGCCGCTATTCCGGCGTGTTCGACCGCGTTGAACGCGAATTCGGGGTATCACGCGGTGTCTTGCTCGCGTTCTGGGCGTTTGAAACGGACTACGGATCGTTTCAGGGGGACTTCAACACCAGAAATGCCTTGGTGACCTTGGCGCATGATTGCCGCCGACCGGACCTATTTAGACCACAGGTCTTTGCCGCGATCTCACTCTACGAAAATGGCGACTTCGATCCCAATAAAACGACCGGCGCCTGGGCTGGTGAAATCGGGATGGTACAAATGCTGCCCGGCGATATCCTGGAAAACGGCAAGGACGGCGATGGAGATGATCGGGTGTCGCTGAAAACATCGGCTCCAGACGCCTTGGTGTCCGGCGCCAACCTGCTGTCACATTTGGGGTGGCGCGCGAACGAACCCTGGATCGATGAAGTGACTTTGCCAGCAAATTTTGACTGGGGTGCAACAGGCCTAAACACTCAAAAATCAGTTGGGGACTGGGAGAAACTGGGCGTCGCACCGCGCGACGGCGCTTTGGGCGCGCGCAGTCTGCCGGCCTCCGTCATTCTTCCGCAAGGGCGCAAAGGGCCGGCCTTTTTGACCTATCCGAACTTTCGCGTCTTCTTTGAATGGAACCAGAGCTTTGTCTACGTGATGACGGCGGCCTATTTCGCGACACGGCTGGAAGGAGCGCCTGTTTACAACGCGGGCACCCCTGATAAGGGTCTCGACGGCAATCAGATGAAGGCGATGCAACGCAAACTTCAACAGCGCGGCTACGATGTCGGTAAGGTCGATGGCATCTTGGGTGCGCGCACGCGTGCAGCCGTGCAAGCAGAGCAAAAGCGATTGGGTTTGCCCGCCGATGCGTGGCCGACACCTGCTTTTTTGAGCGCGTTGTAGCGGGCCAGCTAGTCAGGACGGACCGGATATCTGGCCCCGTCTTGGGTGATCAACAACAACCGCCCCGCGTTCATCACGTACAGATCGCAGCGGCTGAACCCGTTGCGAAAGTCAACGCATATGCTGCCATCGTCGACAACGCGATAGACACCATAAGCGGTGCCGCCACCGTTCTGAACACCATAAGTGAATGAATAACTGCCACCGGCAGAGTACCGTGACTGTCCATCGTCGTAAAATGTCAATGTGCGGCCCATCAGAGTTTCGGGATCCACCGGCACATCGCCAGCGCGCGTTTGCCAGTCGGCAAGGGCCGGGGTGGCCAACAAAAAAAACGAGAGCAAGGATACACGGGTCATGATGTCGTATACCCCGGTAAACCGCACTGATGCGTCACGATGCAGTGAGCCTTCAGGCCACCATGGATTCGGCCTTCTTCAGGTCGACGGATACCAATTGCGATACACCTTGTTCGGCCATTGTGACACCGAACAACCGGTCCATTCGGCTCATTGTGACCGCGTGGTGCGTGATTATCAGGAACCGCGTGTCGGTCTGTCGGCACATTTCGTCCAACAGGTCACAGAACCGCCCGACATTGGCATCATCCAATGGCGCATCGACCTCGTCCAACACACAAATCGGCGCTGGATTGGCCAAGAAAACGGCGAAGATCAGCGCCATTGCTGTCAGGGTCTGCTCGCCCCCCGACAACAGTGACAGCGTAGACAGTTTTTTCCCGGGCGGCTGGCACATGATTTCCAGTCCGGCCTCAAGCGGATCGTCACTTTCAACCATAAGCAAGTTTGCCTCGCCCCCGCCGAACAGGTGTGTGAACAGCATGGCGAAGTTACTGTTCACCTGTTCAAAAGCGGTCAACAGCCGCTCGCGCCCTTCTCGGTTCAGGCCGGCGATCCCGCTGCGCAATGTGCCAATCGCTTCTTGCAGATCGTCTCGTTCCCGCGACAGGGTGTCGTGTTCCTCTTGCACTTCCACCGCATCTTCTTCGGCACGCAAATTCACGGCCCCCAACGCGTCGCGCTGTCGTTTGTGGCGATTGACCTCGGCTTCCAACACCTCGGCATCCGGCAGCTCTTCGGG
>CAWUIW010000093.1:0-11348 GCA_963922515.1 uncultured Rhodobacterales bacterium
GCGGGGCATCCCATTTGCCGCGCGCGCCCAGAACCACGCCGGTTTCTTCCCACAACTCGCGGATCGCGGCGGCGGCCAGCGCGGTTTGCATGCCCGTTGGCGCATCTTCGGCCAGGCGCGAAAAGCACGGTTCATTGATCTGTTGCGCCAGCGCTATATCGAAATCCGCCGTGTCAACAGCACCACCCGGAAAGACGAACTTGTTCGGCATAAAGGCTGCATTCGAGCCGCGTTGCCCCATAAGGATCGCGGGTCGCGTGTCCCGATCTCGGAGAACGATCACTGTTGCGGCGTTGCGAATAGCAGATTTGTCAGCGGTCATGCACCCTCACTCACCGGGCGCGGTCAGCTGCTGCTTCGGCCAAACCCGTGCATCCGCCGGGCCCACTGAAACGCAACGATCGCGCCCTTCAACCGTGGCAAAAGGTAGAGCGACAAGGCAACGCAGCCAACTGCAAAAATTGAAAACAGTGTCAGCGGCTCGGGTCGAAACTTGACAAAAACGATGTGTAACAAGGGTGCCATCATATGACCGACCAGCAGAATGGTAAGATAAGCTGGGCCGTCATCCGCGCGGTGATGGTGAAACTCTTCGCCGCAATTGTCGCAGGCGTCCGCAACCTTGAGGTACCCCGAAAACAGGTGGCCCTTGCCGCAATGCGGGCAGATGCGGCGGAAGCCGGACACAAGCGCTGGCCAGAGAGGACGGTCGGTTTCGACGACGGGGTTGGTTTGACTTGTCATGCTTGCGGTCTCTACGCCGACCCGCCTTCGGCAACAAGGATTTAACGTGTGAATTCTGCCTGAAATGGCGTGGTGTGATGCCGCGCATCTGTCGGCACTTCGCGCGCAGGCGACATTTTTTCCGACGGAGTCTCAGACATTGCGCGTTGATGGCAATGTTGGGCGGCTCGAAAGCCGCTCGCGCCTCACAAAGAAGGAACCGCAGTATGAAGTACACCGTTTTCATTGCAGGTATTGTTGCAAGCGGCGTGGCCTTGACCGCGCTGTCGGCCGTTGCGCAAGGCCACAAAGGCCAGCGCTTTGACTTTTCACAAATGGACACCAACGGCGACGGTGAAATCACGGTTGAGGAAATGGATGCAAACCGCGCGGCGCGTTTTGCAACCGTTGATACGGATGGTGACGGCAAGCTGAGCCCCGAAGAGCTCTTGGCGGCTGACGCGACCCGGGCCGAAGACCGGATCAACCGCATGATGTCACGCCTTGACGCCGACGGCGACGGCGCGTTGAGTGCAGAGGAGATGGCGAATGGGCGCCATTCGGAACGGCGCGCGCGGATGTTCGACCGTTTGGATGCCGACAACAGCGGTGGACTGAGCCAGACCGAATTGGAGCAGGCCCGCGAGCATGCCAAAGAGCGCAAGAAGCAACGCAAAGGTGCGATTGACTGATTAAAGTGGTGGACGGATCGACCTTCATATCCGTTGATGTAAAGGACGAAGCCGGGGCGGGATCCGCCCCGGACGATGCCCGACTGCTTGCCAGGTTTGCCGCTGGCGATCGGTCGGCGGCATCGCTTCTGACGACACGGCTGGCGCCGCGTATCTTTCAAATGGCCGTGCGGGTTCTGAATGACCGGGCTGAAGCCGAAGATATCACGCAGGAAGCCATGTTGCGCCTCTGGCGCATCGCACCTGACTGGCAAGACGGTCACGCCAAGGTGGGAACCTGGCTCTATCAAGTGGCTCTGAACTTGTGCCGCGATCGATTGCGGCGACGGAAAGGGCGGAATGTTGCGTTAGAAGATGTAGCAGAGCCGAGTGACGAGACGCCAAGCGTGGCCGCCCAGATGCAGGCCGCAACCCGTTTGGCGGCGTTAGAGACGGCGCTGGCCGCGTTGCCAGACCGTCAGCGTCAGGCGGTGGTGCTGCGGCATTTGCAGGAGCTTTCCAATCCTGAAATTGCCGAGATTATGGGAATTAGTGTTGAGGCAGTTGAAAGCCTGACGGCGCGCGGCAAGCGCGCTTTGGCCGCGCAGCTGTCTGGACGACGCGCAGACCTGGGGTATGACGATGAAGCATGATGAAGTCGACTTGGAGGCCGTGTTTGAAGCGGCTCGGGCTGCACCGCCGCAGCCGAGCAACGCATTTTTGTCGCGGTTGATCGCAGAGGCAGAAACCGAGCAGGATCAGATTGCAGTTTCCGCGCCTGTCTTGGAAAAGCGGCAACCGCTTCGCTTTGCGTGGTTTTCGGTGTTGCGGGATGGATTGGGGGGCTGGCCCGGTCTGGCCGGTGTCAGCGCAGCGTGCGCGACCGGCGTCTGGTTGGGTTTTGCTCCGCCCGCGTACTTGCCGGACGTAGCTCAACTGCTTTACAGCTCGGACAATTCGGCCTCGGTGTTTGCGACCAGCGGCCTGATCTTGGAAGTCGCGACAGATGAAGGGTAGACCATGACCGCGACCGAACCGAAACCCCAACGCCAGCGTTCACCAGTGTGGATGCGTGTGGTCTTGGCCATTTCATTGGCGCTGAATTTCGCGATCATCGGCATGATCGTCGGCGCCTTTATTCGGTTTGGCGGCCCCCCGTCTGAAGCCCGAGCCCCGGCGCCGGTGCTGGGGGCCTTGGTGTATCGCGAATTGCCGTTGGAGGAACGCCGCGCGCTGCGCCGCAGCCTTGCCGATATGCCCAGCAGTGTCCGCAATCAACAACGCGTTGGGCTGGTGGCGTTGACGCAGATCATACGCAAGGATCCGTTTGATCCGGAGGCAGCGGCAGAGATACTTGAACGCGGTGCCGAGCGGCGTGAAATCATGCAGGCCGCCGCCTTCCAGATATGGTCGAACCGGGTGTCTGCCATGTCCATAGACGAACGCATAGCCTATGCTGATCGATTGGTTGAAGCGTTCGAGAACCGCAACAAGAACACACGTCCCAAGGACAAGCCCGGCAAGTGACATGGGCGAGATTTCAAGCCGCCATGCTGTGTTGATTGACTTGGTTCCGTCCCCGCGACTTGGCATCGTATAGGGCGCGATCAGCGCGCGCCAGCATCGTGCGCTCGGGCGGCGTGACAGTATCGGGCATCGCATCCTTGGGCGGCCCGCATACCCAACCAACACTGATCGTTGCTCGCACGTTTCTTTCCGAGTGGCCCGTATCAAACGGCTCTGCACCGATCGCCGCGCAAGCGGATTGCGCCATTTCGCTTGCTTCTTCAGGCGCGACATTGGGTACGATCAATAGGAACTCTTCGCCGCCGATCCGCGCCACGATGCCGCGATCGCCGACGGACCGACGCAGACGGGCTGCCGTTTCGACAAGAACCTGGTCGCCCGCCAGATGACCATGCTTGTCATTGATCGCCTTGAAGTGGTCGAGATCTGCGATCATCACGGCATAGGTCGTGTCGCAGGCCTGCGCGTCACGGGCGATGCGGGACAGATGCAATTGCGCGTAGCGGCGGTTGTAGAGGCCAGTCAGAGGATCGGTCATCGCTGCCTTCAGCCCGTGCCGCATCGCGGCGCGCAACCTCTCGGTATGTCGTTTTGCCAGCAATTGGGCGCGAATGCGCGCGGCCAATTCCTGGGATGTGGCGGTTTTGGCCGCCACATCATCCGCGCCATTGTGCAGGGCCTTGACGGCCATCTGAGGGCGATCGGTAGGGCAGATAGCCACGATTGCGGCCGACCGCGCAAACTCACACGTTTTGAGTTTCGCCAAGCGCTCCAACGGGTCCCGGCCCGAGCCGCACTTCATGTCCAGAACAATGACATCGGGTGAGATGCGTTGGTTCTTGATTTCTTGCAGGGTGCAGATCCTAAGCGCAGGGCCGCTTGTAACCAGCCCTCTATTAATCTTGCGGACGAGTTCTACGTGGTCGAGCCTTGTTTGTGCGAGGATGACCAGCCGGTCCGGGCGGTTGAAGTCTGTTTCGGGCTCGGTGGCATCCAGCAATGTTGCGCCAAAGCCTGATATCCCGTGCCCGCCAATGTTCTGACGCGCGCGCAGAAGATTTCTGAGCCGCGCCATCAGCAATTGCCCGTCAACTGGGTAACCGCTCACGTCATCTGCACCGGTTGTCAGTATTTCGGATTGGCGGGCGGTGGAGTCGTCGGGGCACAGCACCATCAAGGGAATGCTGGCCGTGTCCTGGTGTGCTGAAAGCAATGACCGCACGTCAGAGCAGGCGCCATCGGCCAGATTGTCGACCATCAACACCAGGTCCGGTCGCGCGCTTGCCAGCGATTTTCGCGCTGCGGCAAGCGTGTCGGCTTGCGTGACCGATGCAAAGGCTGCTGACAGCTGGGCCTTGAGCGAAATCCGATACACCGGATTGCTGCTGACAACCAAAATCGCGCCCAGCATCGTTTCAAACCTATCAAACATTTACTGCGAGTGCAGTGTTTCGAATTGCGGTTAACAACCCTTTAACGCGCATATTGACGGCCCTCTTTTCTGGGCGGAAATCAGCTCATGCAGCAAAATGATTGACGTACCTCAAAACTTGGTGCACTCAAGGTATCGAGGGAAAAATGGCCAAACCAACTGTACATGATATCGCAAGAGAAGCTGGCGTCAGCCTAGCAACCGTAGACCGCGTGATGAACGCGCGCCCGGGGGTAAAGGCGCGCACAGTGCAGCGCGTGCAAGCCGCGATAGAAACCCTTGGCTATGTGCGGGACCTGTCGGCTGCAAACCTCGCGCGCGGGCGCGATTACCGGTTCGCGTTTCTGTTGCCTGACGCAGACAGTCAGTTCTTGCATCAATTGCGCGCCGCGATCGAGGAAGCCGGTGCGGCGGCCCGGTTTGACCGGTGCTTTGTTGAGATCATTCCACTCGAACCGACGCAATCGGGTTGTACGCAAGCCTTCGATCAGATCGAGGACAAAGACATGGACGGCGTTGCTGTCATGGCTCCGGTCTGCGACCCCGTCGCTGATCTGCTGAAGCAACTTGACGCGGCTGGGCAAGCCGTTGTCACGCTGGTCACCGATCAGGCAGGGGACGGGCGCGGCCGATTTGTCGGGATCGACAACATGGCCGCGGGGCGGACCGCCGGGCGAATAATGGCCGGGTTTCTAAAGGTGGACGGACCAGTTGCGATGGTCGTGAACACCATGCAAGCCCGCGACATGGTCGAGCGGTTGGCCGGGTTCACAGAGGTTTTGCAATCCGAACGCCCCGGCGTGTCGCTGCTGCCACCGCTCGAAGGCCATGACGATCGCGCGAAAACGCGGGAATTGCTCGCGGCTGCCTTGCATCAGGATCCGGCTGGCGTTTACTCGGCAGGCGCCGGTACCCGCGGTGTAACAAGCGCCCTGCAACATCACGACGGACCCAGCCGTCCAATCGTCATCGCACATGATCTGACCAGTCATACCAAAGCGGCACTGCGCGACGGAATCATCGACGTCGTGATCGACCAAAACACTGGCCATCTGGCGCGCAGCGCCCTGCGTGTCTTGCGGGCCAAAATCGAAAATCGAGATCTGATCCCGTCACAAGAACGGATTCGTATCGAAGTTGTTTTGAAGGAGAATTTGACATGACACGGGGCATTCCAGGTCCCGCGTCTATTCGCAGCACCGATAGTGATTGTCGACTCGCGCTGTTATCGCTAACATGCGCCCAATTTCCGAACGATTAGACTGAGGATTTGGACATGACAGTCACGGCGGCAATCAATGGATTTGGCAGAATCGGGCGCTGCGTGTTGCGCGCGTGGATCGAAAGTGGACGCGACGACATCGAAATCGTCGCGATCAACGATCTTGGCCCGATTGAAACCAACGCACATCTGCTGAAATACGACAGTATTCATGGGTTCTTTAACGCCGATGTCTCTGTCGAAGGGGATACACTGGTCGTAAATGGCCATCGCATCAAGGTGACGGCGGAACGCAACCCGGCCGAGTTGCCATGGGCAGGTATCGATGTCGCCATGGAATGCACAGGCATCTTCACCAAGCGAGACAAGGCGGCCGCCCATCTGGAAAACGGCGTCAGCAAGGTTCTGATTTCTGCGCCGGGCGACGGGGCGGACAAGACCATCGTGTATGGCGTGAACGACGATACGCTGACGGCCGATGATGTGATCGTGTCCAATGCTTCGTGCACCACAAACTGCTTGGCGCCCGTGGCCAAGGTTCTAGACGATGCTTTCGGGATCGAAACCGGCTACATGACCACGATCCACAGTTACACCGGCGATCAGCCTACTTTGGATACCATGCACAAGGATCTGTATCGTGCGCGCGCCGCAGCCTTGTCGATGATCCCAACCTCAACCGGCGCAGCCCGCGCGGTCGGATTGGTCATGCCGCATCTTAAGGGCAAGCTGGATGGTTCAGCGATCCGTGTGCCGACGCCTAATGTATCGGTCGTGGATTTGACGTTCATGCCGCGTGAAAAAGCCAGCGTCGAAGAGGTCAACGCGGCCATCGCGGCAGCGGCGGCCGGCGATCGGTTGAGCGGCGTGCTCGACATCAGCGATGTGCCTTTGGTGTCGTCGGATTTCAATCACAACCCGCACAGCTCCATCCTTGCTTCGGCTCAAACCCATGTGGGCGACGGCGGAATGGTGCGCGTGCTCAGTTGGTACGACAACGAATGGGGGTTCTCGAACCGGATGCTCGATACAGGCGTCGCCTTGGCGCAGGTATCGGCCCCGGTGCAGAAGGTCGCCTGACGCGTTTCTGACGCAGGCTGCTTCCTTCTGCCGGGGTTCCGGGTGGAACTGAAAACAAGAAGGAGGCGGCCATGTTTCTTGGCCTGGACTTGGGAACATCCGGATTGCGGGCTTTGCTGGCTGCCCCAGACGGAATGGTTATTGCCAGCGCTGAGGCAAACTATGACGTGTCTCGCCCGGCACCGGGATGGAGCGAACAGGATCCGTTCGATTGGGTCGCGGCATGCAAGGCGGTCATCGCTGAGCTGAAGAGCGTCGTGCCGCAACAGATGGCACAGGTACAGGGGCTGGCGATCTCTGGCCATATGCACGGCGCGACGCTTCTGGACGAGGCTGGTTCCGTGCTGCGCCCGTGTATTTTGTGGAACGATACGCGCAGCGCGGTCGAGGCCGCAGACCTCGATGCCGAGCCTGCTTTTCGCGCCATCAGCGGCAATATTGTCTTTCCCGGTTTCACCGCGCCCAAACTGGTTTGGGTGGCAAAGCATGAACCTGACATCTTTGCGCGCACCGCCAAAGTGCTGCTGCCCAAAGACTACCTGGGCTGGTACCTGACGAACCGCTACGTATCCGACATGTCGGACAGCGCGGGCACGTCTTGGATGGATGTTGGTGCGCGAGCATGGTCGGACAGGTTGCTGGCCGCCAGCGGGATGCGGCGGGATCAGATGCCCGAACTTGTCGAAGGATCGGATGTGATCGGCCCCGTGACGCCCCTACGCAGCGCCGAGCTGGGCTTGCCAGACGGCGTACTGGTGATGGGCGGGGGCGGCGACAACGCAGTTGCCGCCTGTGGAATAGGCGCTTTGGCCGAAGGCGATGGGTTCGTTTCGCTTGGAACGTCGGGTGTCTTGCTCGCCGCGCGTGATGGATTTTCGCCGGACGCGGCCAGTGCGGTGCACAGCTTCTGTCATGCAGTGCCGGGCCGTTGGTATCAAATGGGCGTCATCTTGTCGGCGACCGACAGCCTCAACTGGTTGTCAGGCGTCGTCGGGGCAAGCCCAGCTGATTTGACCAAGGCTCTCGGCGGCACGGTGAAAGACCCCGGGCCGCTTCGGTTTTTGCCCTACTTGTCTGGCGAGCGGACGCCACATAACGATGCAGATGTGCGCGGTGCTTTTGTCGGTGTCGATGTCGGCATGACACGTGATGACCTGACACGTGCCGTGATTGAAGGCGTCAGTTTTGCTCTGAGAGACTCATTAGAGGCGCTGCGTTCAACAGGTGCCAATCCAGAGAGGCTAATCGCAATCGGGGGTGGGGTTCAGTCTACCTACTGGGTCGAGCTTCTGGCAAATGTGCTCGGTTTGCCGTTGGATCTGCCGGAACAGGGCGAGTTTGGCGCTGCGATGGGGGCCGCACGGCTTGCCGCATGCGGTGTAACCGGAGCTGACCCCGCCGCGCTGATGACGAAACCCCAGATTGCCAAAACAATTCACCCGGACCCCGCGCGCCGCGCGGTCTTTGTTCAGGCCTATCAAGCCTATGCCAGCAGCTACTCAACATTGAAAGCCATGCCATGACGACCTTTTTCCACGATATCGCGCCGCTGACCTATGAAGGTTCCGACAGTTCAAACCCGCTGGCGTATCACCACTACAACCCTGACGAGGTCATTGCGGGCAAGCGCATGGAAGACCATCTGCGCTTTGCCGTGGCCTATTGGCACTCGCTGGCGTGGGAAGGGGGTGATCCGTTTGGTGGGCAAACATTCGTGCGGCCCTGGCATCCGCAGGACAGTATCGAAAGGGCCAAGGTCAAAGCCGATGCAGCATTTGAAATGTTCGACATCCTCGGTCAGCCCTATTTCTGCTGGCACGACGCCGACGTGCGACCAGAGGGCGAGACCTTTGCGGAAAGCCTTCGGAATTTTGAGGAAATCATCTCATACTTCGAAGCGAAAATGGACACCCGCAGCATCAAGCTTTTGTGGGGGACGGCCAACATGTTCAGCCATCGCCGCTGGATGTCGGGCGCCTCAACCAACCCGGATCCAGACGTCTTTGCCTATGCGGCGGCCACAGTGAAAACCTGTATGGACGCAACCATGCGCTTGGGCGGGGAAAACTATGTTCTCTGGGGCGGACGCGAGGGGTACGAAACCCTCTTGAATACCGATATGGGTCGCGAGTTGGATCATATGGGTCGGTTCCTGAACATGGTGGTCGACTACAAGCACAAAATCGGGTTCGAAGGCACGATCCTTGTCGAGCCCAAACCTCAGGAACCATCGAAGCATCAGTATGATTATGATGCGGCGACCTGTTTCGGCTTTTTGCAAAAATACGGTTTGGAAAAGGAGGTCAAACTGAACCTTGAGCAAGGGCACGCCATTCTTGCGGGCCACTCGTTCGAGCACGAGATCGCGACGGCCGCCGCCCTTGGTGTGTTCGGATCCATCGATATGAACCGCAATGACTATCAGTCCGGCTGGGACACGGATCAGTTCCCCAACAATGTGCCCGAAGTCGCGTTGGCGTATTACCACATTCTCAGAGCGGGCGGCTTCACTACCGGAGGCACGAATTTTGATGCCAAACTGCGGCGACAATCGCTCGATGCCGAAGATCTGATCGCCAGCCACGCGGGAGGAATGGACGTGTGCGCCCGCGGGTTCAAGGCGGCTCATGCCATGATGACGGATGGTGGTCTGGAGGCTGCGATAACAGACCGTTACGACGGCTGGGATACCCCGGAAGCCAAGGCGATGCTGAACAGCAATTTCGACGACTTGTTCAATAAGGTTCACGCTGGAGAAATTGTGCCTCAGCCCCGATCCGGGCGCCAAGAGCGGCTTGAAAACTACGTTAACCGGTTCGTATAGTCCCGGTAAAATTCGGGGCAGGAGAAACGCGCGCGTGCGACGAACCATCGATCTGTGTTTGAACCGCGGGCGCGCGCTGCTTGCAGTTGCATTGTCATGTGTCGCCGTCCCGGCTGTTGCGGACCGTTTGCCCACGGCGGACGCCGCGTTCGACACGCAGGATATGGCCGAGGTCAAACTTGGCCAGCTCTTGTTTTATGACCCGATCCTCAGTGGCAATAAAACGGTATCCTGTGCGACGTGCCATCACCCGGATTTTGCTACGTCCGACGGGCTGTCCTTGGGTATAGGTGACGGCGGTATGGGTTTGGGGCCAAAGCGTGTAGCAGATCCCGAAAACCTGCCAGAACAGCGTATCCCGCGCAATTCGCCAGCCTTGTTCAATCTCGGCGCCAAAGAGTTCACGCGCTTTTTCCATGATGGCCGGTTGGAAGCCGATCCGACCCGGTCGTCTGGCATTCGAACGCCGCTTGGCGCGGATATGGAGATGGGGTTTGCCAGCGCCCTGTCGGCACAAACGATGTTTCCTGTTTTGTCGCCTGATGAAATGGCCGGGCATTATAGTGAAAATGACGTCTCGACAGCCGTGCGTCAGGGGCGCCTGACCGGCGAGGGCGGCGCGTGGGATATCCTGTCGCAACGCGTTGCGGAAATTCCAGCCTATCGGGCTGCGTTTGATGACGTTATCGGCAACCGCCCCATTGCCTTCACTGATATCTCGAACGTGATTGCGTCATTCATCGCCTTTGAATGGCGCGCTGATAATAGCCCGTTCGACCAGTATCTGCGCGACGGGTTGCCGATGGGCAATGCTGCGATGCGGGGCAAGGACCTGTTTTATGGATCGGCGGGATGCGACGGATGCCATGCCGGACAGTTCCAAACCGACCACGGGTTTCACGCCATCGCCATGCCGCAGATTGGCCCGGGCAAGGCTGCACGGTTCGAAACCCATGCGCGGGATACCGGGCGCATGCGCGTCACAGGAGATGTGGCAGACGCTTATCGGTTTCGAACACCGTCCTTGCGCAACGTTGTGCACACCGCGCCTTACGGACACAGCGGTGCCTATAACAGCCTCGAAGGCGTGATCCGGCATCATGCCGATCCGGTTGCCAGCTTGCTGGCGTTCGATGCATGGGACGTGGTCCTGCCCGATCTGGATGTCGACGACTACCGCATACAGGCCGACGGGGTTGAAAGAGACGCAATCGCCTTGGCCAACGCGCTGGAGCCGCGAGCCTTGAGCGATCAGGAGGTGGCCGACCTTGTGGCATTTCTGGCGACATTGACAGATGAAACCAGCCTGACAGGTCGTCTGGGTATTCCCGATACGGTGCCGAGCGGTCTGGCTGTTGATCAGTAGGGCGTGATGTCTAGCGCGGACCCGGCGGGTCGCACCACCAGGGCCTGATTGCTCGCCACGTCGTGCCAAGCCGATGTGTTTCCGCTTGGCCACGTGACCCGCAGCTGCACCTGCGTTGCCGCGCCTAAGCCAAAATGCGCCGGCCCGGCGTCACCGCTGACATGCCCGCCGCCCACCGTGATCTCGCGGGTTTGCACGCGCCCATTTGTGCGCAGCTCGATAACGGCGCCCACGGCATGTGAATTTGCATTGCCCTGCTGCAGCAAAACGGACAGGTGGTTGCCTACCGGATCCGTCACATTGCGAAAAACCTCGACGTTGGCGCGCCGATTCACAACGACGATGTCCAATCGTCCGTCCAGATCCAGATCCACCATCGCAGCGCCCCGGGCCCGATGCAAACTGGCCAGTCCGGCGCTTTCACCAAACTCGATAAATCGTCCATCCTCTTGCTGGATCAGCAGGTTGTTGGGGTCGTCCATGGCCAAGCCGGGCATCTGATC
>CAWUIW010000094.1:0-11322 GCA_963922515.1 uncultured Rhodobacterales bacterium
CGGCACGAGGGCAGGTCACACCGGCGGGTGAGCAGGCCACAGATCAGATCTGGAAACGCCGGCTGCCCCGCACTCTGGCGCCGCAGCCGGTCGATCGCCCGGTGGTCACCGTGTCGACCAAGGATGCACAGAAACAGGCGGCGCCGACGGCAACAGTGTCGACCAAGTCTGTGCGACAGCCGGTGCCCGAAACAACAAAGCCGCGTTACATTCGCGTCGCTGCATTCGCAGACAAATCGCAAGCGCGGGCCGCGGCGCAGGGCCTGGCGCGCCAAGGTTTGACCGTGCGACTGGGCACATCTCAGCGCGGCGGGAAATCCACCCCGATCGTGCTGGCCGGTCCTTACCCGACCAATACGTCTGCGGAAGCGGCGCTTTCGTCTGTGAAACGTGCTGGCTTTGCCAACGCGCGGGTGATCCGTTAGCGGCTACCCGCCGCAAATGGACTGCAGCCGCAACCAGGTTCCGTCTGGCAAAACCGTGTCGCTTGTTGCGCCCGTGGTGGGGTCGCCTTCGATCAGGTTCAATGTTGTTTCACCGGTGATATCGCGCGCATACGCATAGGGTTTGGATGTCAGGCTGAACCTGCCGAACTCTGCCAGCAGAGCATCTGTATCTGGTCTCGTCGGAGTTTCGGTAGCCAAATGTTCCGCATAGGCATCCAGCACCTCTGCGGAAATCTGTCCAGTCGTGATCAAACGAAAGGCAGCGCTGGTTCCGGCATACTCAAGCAGGTCAAAAAGCGGGTCAGTGTCCTGCGCTCTGACCCGCTCTGCCAGGATGTACCCTGCAGGCACGGCCGGGTCCTCGTGATCTTCGATCAGCGTTTTGTTCAGAACGAAAAAACCGCCGGGCAGGTGCAGTGTGTCGCGGATCCCTCCAGGCACCACCACCACGTGCGCCACACCCGTGCGCTTCGCCAAGGCGGTCAGCGCGCTACGGGAATGTGAGTTAACACAGGTCGATCCAGCCAACCTTTCGATCCGGCCCAGCAGGGCGCGGCCGATTTCACCACGTGTGATGTCCGGAACAACCGACACCGAGTAGCTGATCATCGCCCCAGGTAACCAGAACACGGCCATGGCAAGGACCGCCAAGATCGATAGCCCGGCCCCCAGAAATCGCAAACGGCCCGGATGCGCACGGGAACGTTCAACGGCACGACGCAGGCGTTCGACTGCGTCGATCATTGCGCTTTCATCCGCGTCGAATTCCAGTGTTTCGCCAGGGTCACCATCCGGCGAATATCGCGCCGGCAGCTCACCCGGGTTTTGTCGGACGAGGGCTGCCAGTGACCAATGCGTCAATGCGCGGTCCTGAAGATCACTGATGACCAGCGTGGCATCCCCGATGGACACAATGACTTCACGGCGTTGTTCCTCGGGCCCAGGCCGCCATAGGCCCGTCGCCTCAAGTCTTTCGTATTCTTTTAACGCCGTCATTTTTGTGCGGGCTGCTCTGCCTCACCGTTGTACCATCTGGTACCACACGCCGACTGGCCCATGCAATTCACATCGCTCCCAGCGGGTCAAAGATCCGAAGCAATTTTACGCAGCTGGAACTTCTGGATTTTTCCGGTCGACGTTTTTGGCAACTCTTGGAAAACCACTTTCTTTGGGGCTTTGAAACCCGCCAGCGTTTCGCGCGAAAACGCAATCAAATCGTCTTCTGTCGGTGCTGTGCCATCCTTCAGTTCTACAAAGGCACAGGGAACTTCGCCCCATTTGTCGTCGGGTTTTGCAACAACGGCCGCCAGCAATATGTCAGGATGGGCCATCAGTACGCCCTCGACTTCGACGGAGCTGATGTTTTCGCCGCCTGATATGATGATGTCCTTGGCGCGATCAGCGATTTGAATGTACCCGTCCGGGTGCTGCACGGCGATGTCGCCAGAATGGAAAAAGCCTCCGTCGAAGGCTTCTGATGTCGCTTGTGGGTTCTTGTAGTAGCCTTTCATAACCGAGTTGCCGCGGATCATGATCTCGCCCTGTTCAGAGCTGTCATGCGTAACCCGTTTCATGTCCGCGTCCATGACAGTGATTTCCTCCATTTGAGGAAAAGCCACACCCTGTCGCGACTTGATGGCTGCCCGTTCGTTTTGTGGCATGTCATCCCAATCCGACCGCCATATGCACTCGGTGACATGGCCATACGTCTCTGTCAGCCCGTAGACTTGGGTCACGTTGAAACCCATTTGTTCGATCTTGGCCAGCGTGGCTGGCGCGGGCGGAGCGCCGGCTGTGAACACCTCGACCGTGTGCGAAAACGCCTGTCGGTCCTCGTCCACCGCATTGACCAGCATGTTCAGAACAATCGGGGCGCCGCCCAGATGCGTGACGCCATCGGCCGCGATCGCGTCATATATATTCTTTGCCGTGATGTCGCGGCAGCACACAAGAGTGCCGCCCAATAGCGGCATCATCCAAGTGTGGTTCCACCCGTTGCAATGAAACAAAGGGACGATTGCCATGAAAACCGGATGTAAAACCATACGCCAGCTGATGGGCGTTCCCATGGTCATCAGGTATGCGCCGCGGTGATGATACACCACACCCTTCGGTCGGCCTGTTGTCCCGGACGTGTAGTTCAGGGCGAGGCTTTCCCACTCGTCCTCTGGCATGATCCATGCAAAATCGGGGTCTGCGGAGGCAAGCAGCTCTTCATACACAGGGTAACGACCGCTTGCCGGAAAGCCCGCGGGTGCATCTGGCACTTCTAGAATTTCGGGGGCGGGACCTGTCATTTGGGCTATTGCGTCTTCCGCCAGCGCAAGGAACTGAGTGTCAACCATCACGACCTTTGCGGCGCCGTGATCGAAAATTTAGGCCACTGTGCTGACGTCTAGGCGCGTGTTGATTGCGTTCAGCACCCCCCCGCAGGCTGGAACGCCATAATGCGCTTCAACTTGCGCCGGAATGTTCGGCAGGATTGTCGAGACCACATCGCCAGGCGCGACCCCCATTGCCGCAAGAGCAGAGGCAAGGCGTGTGCACCGATCCGCATAAGTGCGATAGGTCACGCGGTGATCTCCATACGCCACGGCCAGCACGTCGGGATAGACCTGTTCGGCTCGGCGCAGATGCGAAAGTGGTGTCAGCGGAACGAAGTTGGCCGCTGTTTTTTCCAACCCGGTTTCATCAGCCATCCATCCCATCGGCCAGTCCTCCCTGTCATTTCGGCAGACTATGGCGTTTGGGACCCCGGATGAAAAGAGCCGGTGGTTGCACGCGGCTGCATATGGTCTAGCCTGCGCGCATGATTATCAGCCCCGGGCGCCGCTACATCTTTGTGCATATTCCCAAGACGGGAGGCACGTCGCTGGCTTTGGCGTTGGAGGACCGCGCCATGCGCGACGACATCATGCTGGGCGATACGCCAAAGGCCTTGAACCGGCGCCGTAGGATTCAATCGGTGGCATCTGCGGGGCGGCTATGGAAACACTCGACCCTTTCGGATATCGACGGGTTGGTCAGCATTGACGAGATCAAGCAGGCGTTTGCCTTTACCCTTGTGCGCAACCCTTGGGACCGCGCTGTCAGCTACTATCACTGGCTGAAGGAACAGTCATTCGATCACCCGGCCGTCGGCTTGGCCAAGCAGATGACGTTCGAGGGATTTGTCTGTCACCCAGACACCCAAGCCGCTTTTCGACGCAGCCCTGCCAAGAGCTACATGCGGCGGGCGGATGGCATCGTGCAATGCCAGGCGTTTATCCGTTTGGAAGCGTTTGCTGAGGATGCCCGCCTGCTGATTCATCATCTGGGCTTTTCCATAGAGCTGCCGCAGGTCAACAAGTCGGTCCGGCAAATGGACTATCGGCAGTATTACAGCGACGACGGTGCAGCCGCGATTGCGCAGTCTTGCGCCACGGATATCGGTCAATTTGGATATCGGTTTGACCCGTAAAGCCCGCTTTGTTGCGCGAATGGGCTCAATCACAAAATTTGACAATAATTGGAAACAGTCCCCACAACAGTGCCCAGTAAATGCCTTATTTCAGTCCTTTCGGCGTCAATCGAATCGCCTGCAGTCAACTTGCGGGTGAAAACTCCGCGGGAATAACACGGGACTAGGCCATGTTTGACTGGTGGCGCGATACAAACGAGACGGAAGAAGAGATTGGCGTGCTGGATGGCATGCTGATCACGACGCAAAGTGGGTTTTTGTCGGGCACAATGGTGGCAACGCGCTCGGGGTGGCGCGCGGTTGACCAAATCACCGTCGGTGAAGAGGTTTTGACGTTCGACCACGGCTTTCAGATCGTCACGGATATCCAGCGTAACCTGATCGGCGATACCCCAGTGGACAAGGCATGCTCGGATCGCGTGATTGAAATTCCAACTGGTGCATTGGGCAATGCCCGCCCGGTTTTGTTGATGCCTGACCAAGGCATCCTTGTGGAAAATGAAGAAACCGTGGATGTCATGGGGGACCCGTTTGCGGTCGTTGCGGCCGCACTGTTGGAAGGTTGTGGCGAAATCCAGATGGCACGGCCATTTGGCCCGATCCAGGTCACGGTGCTGGCTTTTGAAGAAGATGAAGTTGTTTACATCGACGGCGGCCTTCTCGCACATTGCCCGCGCCCGCGCTGTATTCTGACGGACCCATTGGCCACGAAAGAAACACTGTATCACGTGCTGAGCCCGGCAGAGGCGTTGAACGTGGTCTCTGCCCTTGGCGACAGCAGCGGGTCAGCCGAGAGGTTCCTTCACGAACCCGGGGAATTGCTGGCCGCGGTTTGACCGTTGGTCCAGCGCCCGACGAAGGTCAGAACCAAGTCGACAGCAACGGCAAGAGCCGCGGCGAAAAAGGCAACGAACAGTGCTGTTTCAATACGAAACACGGATGTTGCCAAATCGGCGCCGGCGCCAATCATTGTGGCGGCCGAAAAGGCGGCCGGCGCAAATGGTGATGGATTGGGCAAGTAACGCAACCCCCCAACGATCAGCAGCAAGGCCATGGGTGCCGTCACCGAAGTTGGTAGATGCAACAGCATGACGAAAAACGCAGCCAAACATCCAAACACGGCACCCAGCCCGAACTTGGCGGCCGCTGCCAGTGTGTGTTGCGGCGGGGCCACGGCGCGCAAAATGAAAAACAACGGGATCCAGTAGGCGTAGGGTTGATCATTTGCGCGGCCCATCGCCAGCAAGGAAACCGCCAAACCCAAGGCCAAGAAGATCACCAAAGCCAAGCCGACAATGGGTTTAACTGGCGGCAACGCAGCGGCGCCTTCCAGTTTCGTCAATCGTGCGATCAGCCAGCCGGACATCAGGCCGAAGCAGGCGCTAGCCGTGGTGACCGGGGCAGGTGGTAACCCCGGCATGATATCCAGTGCGAGCCATCCATATAGTCCCAGCACACACGCGCGACCGCCGCTGCGCACAGATTCGATACCCGCGCAGATCGTCAATAGGCCGCCAATCACGCACAGGGCCAACAAGGTCGGTTGCAACGCCAGAACCGCGATGGCAGCCAGGGTCGCGAGCGCTGGCCAATGTGATTGCCCGCGCTGGGCAAGGATGCTGCCCAAAAGGCCGGGAATAAGCCCGTAAAGTGCGGGCATTGCGGCCGCGGGATTGCCAAACAAAAGTGTCGCCGCCCCACAAACAAGCAGGGCGGCGCCAAAAATCAGGCCAACAGCCGGCCAGGGTAGCGTCGCAGAAGGCGGGTTCGGTTCAGTCAAATCCGCCTCCTGATGGTCTAGCGGTTCAGGCGGCTTCTGCGACCTGTGGTCCGAAGCGGCCGTAGAAGGTTTGCCCCTTTTCCGCCATTTCGCGCAGAAGTGGGGGGCAGGTAAAGCGTTCACCGAACTTTTCGGTCAACTCGTCACAGCGTTGCGCCGCATACGGTGTCCCGATGATGTCGAGCCAGCTGAGAGGGCCACCCGACCATGGAGCAAAACCCCAACCCAGGATTGCGCCGACATCGCCTTCGCGGATGTCCATCAGGACGCCCTCTTCGAGTGCGCGTACCGCTTCGAGAACCTGACTGAACATCAACCGTTCTTGAACTTCGATCAAATCCGGCTGGGTTTCTGCCAGCGGGAACTTGTCTTGTACGCCTTTCCAGTATTGAACGCGTTTGCCCTTTTCGTCGTAGTCGAAGAATCCGGCATTTGCCTTGCGACCCAGGCGGCCTTGCTCTTCCATCCAGAAGATCAGGTCATCCGCGGCTGAAGCGGGGTAAGCGTTGCCCATGGCGGCTTTCGTCGCACGGGCAATCTTTGCACCCAGATCGATCGAGGTTTCGTCCGTCAATTGAACCGGCCCAACAGGGAAGCCCAGTTGCTGTGCTGCGTGATCGATCAGCTGTGGTGCAACGCCTTCAGTGATCATCCGTGCACCTTCGTTGATGTACGGAATGATACAGCGGTTGGCATAGAAAAACCGCGCATCATTGACGACAATCGGTGTCTTCCTGATTTGGCGCACGTAATCCAGTGCTTTGGCTGTCGCCCGGTCGCCGGTTTCCTTGCCCTTGATGATCTCGACCAGCAGCATTTTTTCGACCGGCGAAAAGAAGTGAATGCCGATGAACTGCTCGGGCCGCACCGAAGCTTTGGCCAGTTCCGTGATCGGGAGTGTCGATGTGTTGGACGCGAAAATGCAGTCATGCGCAATAATGGCTTCGACCTTCTTGGTCATTTCCGCTTTGACGCCGGGATCTTCGAATACCGCCTCGATGATCAGGTCGCATCCCGTCAGGGCGTCAAGATCCGGTGTTGCAGTGATCAGGCCAAGCATCGCTTCCTTCTTTTCTGCTGTGACCTTGCCGCGCTTCATGCCTTTGTCGAGGTAGGCTTCAGTATACGCCTTGCCCTTGTCGGCGCTTTCTTGGTCACGGTCGATCAGAACCACTTCCATTCCGGCCTGCGCCGAAACCAATGCGATGCCTGCGCCCATCATGCCGGCCCCCAAAACACCCAGCTTCTTCACGCGTTGATCTTCCACGCCATCCGGGCGAACGGCGCCTTTTTCCAGGGCCTCTTTGTTGAGGAACAAGGATCGGATCATGGCGCTTGACGACGGGTTCATCAGCACATGAGTGAACCAACGCGCTTCAATTTTCAGGGCTGTATCGAATGGCACCAACGCGCCTTCGTAAACCGCGCTCAACAGGGCTTTTGCAGCAGGGAACGCGCCCTGTGTCTTGCCGTTGACCATCGCGTTGGCACCCACGAAGTTCATGAAGCCAGCCGGATGGTAAGGGGCGCCGCCGGGCATTTTGTACCCTTTTGCATCCCATGGCTTAACAAGGTCTGCGTCCTTGGCGTTCAGCACCCATTCGCGCGCCGCGGCGACCGGGTCGGCCACGACTTCATCGACCAAGCCGCCGGACTTCGCCTTTTTCGGCTCAACCATTTTGCCTTCCAACAAGAACGGCGCGGCGCCGACCGCGCCAAGTTTGCGCGCAAGGCGTGTTGTGCCACCGGCGCCAGGGAAGATGCCAACCATGATCTCGGGCAGGCCAATGCGGGCTTTCGGATTGTCGGCGAGGAAAATGCGATGCGTCGCCAACGGCAGTTCCAGACCGATACCGGCAGCGGTGCCGGGCAGGGCGGCCGCGATCGGCTTGCCGCCCTTGTTTGTTTTCGGATCCATACCGGCGCGTTCAATTTTGCGCAGAAGCCCATGCATTTGCATGGTGCCGTCAAACAAACCCTTGGCTGGTTCATCGCCAGCGTCTTCTTTCATTTTGGCGAGCAGGTTCAGGTCCATTCCGCCGGCAAATGAACCTTCTTTGCCTGATGTGATCACGATCCCCTTAACCGCGTCATCGGCCAGTGCGTCATCAATGCAATCGCTCAGTTCTTGCAAACCGTTCAGCGACATCACATTCATGGATTTGCCGGGCACATCCCACGTGATGGTTGCAACGCCTTCGGCATCTTTGGTCATCGTAAAATCGGTCATACCAGTCCTCTTTCGTCCTTGTCGAAGTGCGGATTTGAGTGACCGCACGTATCGTTTCTGTCCGCAGCCCCGCGAGTCGTTTGGGGCTGCACTTTTATTCGGTCGTCGGCGTTTGAGGCCGTTGGTTCAATTGTTCGAATTCGCGGCGTCGCGCCTCGGCAAAGTCGGGGCTGACAAAATTGAACGTCTTGTTTTCTGCACTCGAGTCGATCCGGACACCCAGCCAGCGATCTTCAATACGCATCAGTGTCATACGGTTTTCGTAGGTGCCAATCACGGCCTCATCCGCGTTCAGCAAGAAGGTCTGGTGCCGACCGAGGATCACGTTTTTTCGCTCGTTTGCAAAAACCGCCTCTTGGCACTCACGACGATAAGCGTAGCCGCCCAGTGTGATCAGCTTTTCGCGAAAATCCTGCATCAGGCAAATGAGCTCGTCCGCTGAACTGATCACGATCTCTTCGTCCTTCGTGATGACCTGGTTGGGGATGCCCAAGTACATTGGCAGCAGGTCGAACCGGCGGTGCCAGAACGCGCGCGAGACGAGATCCAGGTTCTCTTGATATATCTCGTGCGCGTTCTGCACGTCTTAGACCCGTTCGATGATCGTTGCCGCACCCATGCCCGACGCGATGCACAAAGTTGCCAGACCGGTTTCCTTGTCCGACCGCTCCAATTCGTCAAGCAACGTGCCGATGATCATCGCGCCGGTTGCACCCAACGGATGGCCCATCGCAATCGAGCCGCCGTTGACGTTGACCTTATCGCTATCGACATCAAATGCCTGCATGAACCGCAGAACGACAGAGGCAAAGGCTTCGTTGACTTCGAACAGGTCGATGTCGCTTATGTCCATGCCATTGTCTTTCAGGATTTTTTCGGTCACCGGAACCGGGCCTGTCAGCATAATGGTGGGATCAGTGCCGATTTTGGCGGTCGCCTTGATCCGCGCGCGCGGGGTCAGGCCATACTTTTCGCCAAATTCCTTGTTGCCGATCAGGATCGCGGCGGATCCGTCCACGATGCCCGAAGAGTTCCCGGCATGGTGGATATGATTGATTTTTTCGAGGTGCGGGTACTTCATCAAGGCGACCTTGTCGAAACCCGGCATCACTTCGCCCATTTGTTGAAAGCTAGGGTTCAGTGCCCCCAGCGACTGCATATCGGTACCCGGGCGCATGTATTCGTCATGGTCCAGAATAGGCAGGCCGTTGATGTCCTTGATGGTGATTACGGATTTCTCGAACCGTTTGTCGTCCCAGGCCGCCTTGGCGCGCCGCTGCGATTCCACCGCAAGCGCGTCTGCGTCGTCGCGCGTAAATCCATATTCGGTGGCAATGATGTCCGCCGAAATGCCTTGCGGTACAAAGTATGTGTCGAGCGCAATAGAGGGGTCAGCCGCAATTGCTGCGCCGTCTGCGCCCATCGCCACGCGGCCCATCATTTCTACACCGCCCGCGATGTACGCATCACCGGCGCCGCCTTTGACTTGGTTGGCAGCAAGGTTCACGGCCTCCATGCCGGAGGCGCAAAACCGGTTGATCGCCAATCCCGGGATCGATTCATCCAGATCAGATGCCAGAACCGCGGAACGGGCCAGACATCCGCCTTGCTCCATCACCTGGGTGACGTTGCCCCAGATCACGTCCTCGACTGCGTGGCCATCGAGGTTGTTGCGTTCCTTTATGGCGTTCAACGTCTGGGCGCTGAGGCGCAGAGAGGTCACCTCGTGCAGGCTGCCATCCTTGCGGCCCTTGCCGCGCGGTGTACGCAGCGCGTCGTAAATGTAAGCTTCGGTCATCAGGCTCTCCTTCAAGCGCGATCCGACGGGTTGCCGGGCATCAGGTCATAAGGGTGTTTCCACCCCGGAATTTCGGAAATGCGGGTCAGCCAGGCATCGATGTTGGGCCAGTCGGCCCGATCAAATCCAAAGGGCTCATCGTAAAACAGGTAGCCGCAACAGCTGAGATCCGCGTTCGTCATGGCATCGCCGACGATCCAGTCGCGGCCATTCAAATGTGTGTTCAGGACCGCATAGGCCCCTTGCAGACGCCCAAGAAAGAAGTCGATGGTTTGTTGGGGGCGTTTGTCTTCGGGCAGAAAGTTCATCAAAAACCGCGTTGGACCGACCACAGAGCTGAGCTTGTGGTTGTCGAACAGGACCCAGCGCAGGACTTCCAGCCGCCCCTGCATCGTATTTCCGCCGAACTTGCCCGTTTTCTCAGTCACATAGGCTTGTATGACACCGGACTGCGTGAGTTTCAGGTCCCCGTCCACCATGACCGGTGCTTCGCCCATGACGTTGACGTTGGCGCGGTAGGCATCGCTGCGTGTTTCACCATTGAAAAAATCAACGAAAACGGGCGCCCATTTCAGACCGCTCAGCTCGAGGGTCAACGCGGCTTTGTACGCATTGCCGCTCTCGCCAAAGCAGTAAAGTTGAATGGTCATTGCCAAGGCCCCCTTTCAGGCGCTGGTTGCAGCGACAGATGTAGATACTTTGTCGCTGCAAAAGAATAGTGACGCTGGGTCTGTAACGTGACGTTAACGTCAACTTTTGCCGACAGCGCCCTACAGGCTGCGGGAAATCAGCTCTTTCATGATCTCGTTTGTGCCGCCGTAGATGCGCTGCACGCGCGCGTCGGTCCACATTTCGGCGACCGCATACTCCTGCATAAAGCCGTAACCGCCATGCATCTGCACGCAGGCATCCAGCACTTCGCCTTGCGTGTCGGTAATCCAGTATTTCGCCATGGCGGCCTTTTCCACGGTCAACTCGCCCCGCAAGTGTTCCGCAATGCACTCGTCCAGAAACGCGCGTGCGACCATTGTCTTGGTCTTGCACTCGACAAGAACAAAGCGGGTGTTCTGAAACTGTGTCAGCGGTCCCCCAAATGCTTCGCGTTCCTGACAATAGGCGATGGTGCGTTCAACCGCGCCTTGCATGGCCCCCACGGCGCCGCAGGCGATGGCCAAGCGTTCTTGCGGCAATTGTTCCATCATCTGGTAAAAACCGCGGCCTTCTTCCCCACCCAGTATGTTTTCCGGTGCGACTTCTACATTGTCGAAGAACAGCTCGGACGTATCGGCCGCGTGCAGGCCCACTTTCTCCAGATTGCGCCCTCGCTGAAAGCCCTCTGCGCCGTCGGTTTCCACAACGACCAGCGACACGCCCTTGGATCCTTGGGTTGGATCGGTTTTGGCGGCCACGATGATCAGGTTCGCATGCTGACCATTGGTGATGAATGTCTTTTGCCCAGATAACCGATAGGCGTTTCCGTCGCGCACGGCCTTGGTTTTGATGCGTTGCACGTCGGATCCTGTCGACGGCTCTGTCATCGCAAGTGCGCCAACCAATTCGCCCGAGATCATTCGGGGCAGCCAGCGTTTTTTCTGTTCTTCTGTCCCG
>CAWUIW010000095.1:0-11310 GCA_963922515.1 uncultured Rhodobacterales bacterium
TGAGGCGTGGCGCGACAAGGTCTGGGAAGACGAGGATACGGCGCGCCACAAACTGGACCGGAAAATCAAATCCGAGGCTCGGTGGGCGGTCGAAGGGATCAGTGCCCGGCGCAAGCGCAATCAGGGTCGCGTGCGCGCGCTTCAGGACCTCCGCAAAGAACGCGCGGCGCAAATCCGGCGCCAAGGCGCCGCCGAATTGGCGCTGGAAGCGGGGCCGAAGTCCGGACGAAAGGTGATCGAGGCGGTCAACCTTGCCAAGTCTTTCAACGGCACGTCCATCGTGCGCGACTTTTCCTTGAAGGTGCAGCGTGGGGATCGAGTGGCCTTCGTAGGGCCCAACGGGGTCGGGAAAACAACGCTGCTCAAAATGCTTCTGGGGCAGGTGGCAGCGGATAAGGGCTCGGTTGAACTGGGCACAAACCTGGAAATTGCGGTTTTTGATCAGGCGCGTGCGCAGTTGGATCCCGATATGACCCTGTGGGAATCGCTGACCGGCGACCCGGACATGCGCGTTTCCGGCAAGGCCGACCAGGTTCTGGTGCGCGGCGCGCCAAAACATGTAGTGGGATACCTGAAGGAATTCCTTTTCGATGACCGTCAGGCGCGCGCGCCTGTGCGGTCGCTGTCCGGTGGGGAAAAGGCCCGCTTGCTGCTGGCCAAGTTGATGGCCAAACCCTCGAACTTGCTGGTTCTGGACGAGCCCACCAATGATCTGGACGTGGAAACACTGGATCTGTTGCAAGAGCTTTTGGATGATTTCGATGGAACCGTCCTGTTGGTGAGCCACGATCGTGATTTTCTTGATCGGGTGGCGACAACCACCGTTGCGATGGAAGGAAACGGCCGGGCGGTGGCCTATGCCGGAGGCTGGTCGGACTACCGTGCGCAACGCCAGGAAGAGGCGCCAAAAGAAGAATTGAAAACAAAGGCTTCAAAGCCAAAAGATAAGTCAGAAGCCCAGCCTAAAGCAGGGCTGTCCTTTACCGAGAAGCACCGATTGGACGCATTGCCGGCGGAAATAGAGCGGCTTGAGGCCGAGATTGCCAAGCTGGAAACCCTCATGGCCGATCCAGAGCTGTATACGCGCGAACCAGTGAAGTTCCAAAAGGCCACGGAAGCCCTTGTCATGCGTCAGGACAAGCTCGCCGCCGCAGAAGAAGAGTGGCTGGTTTTGGAGGAAAAATCAGGAGGATAAGGCGCGTTACAAAAGCGGCAAGGCGCTTTGATGCAGCTGTGGGCGGTACCCGTTTCTAAGTGCGGCACAGGTGATCGGAGGCGTCAAAAGGGTAATGGCGCCCACGGGACGGGGTTGCGGCCGGCCGTATCCGTCCAACCCGTAGGGCAAAACCACGCTGTCCCAGACCAAGGCCGGACCTGTCGACAACAGGATCATCGCGCCATTTGGCACCTCGTCACACAGCGCGTCGTGCCGCCGCTGCTGACCAGTGCGCGCGATGGCGCGGTCGTCGTGCATCAGTTTGTCCAGCCCCTGGATCCTGTCTTGCCAGCCCAATGCCGCGCGGAACGCGGTATAGGCGGCCCGCCGACACTCGCCGCACGGTCTGTGGCCTGCAGCCAACGCCACCGCCTCATCCAGAAAAAAGAGCTCGGTGTAATGGTTCGGTCGCAAAAGCGGGCGCTTGCGTCCTTTGAAATCAAGTAAACAGGTGACCCAAGCCTTGTGGCGCCAGCGCGCATTGGTCAACCGTCCGGATCGATCGTGCAGAATGCCACGATTGCCCATGAAAAGACCTCGCGCTGAATGCGCGAGGATCTCTCCGGTGGGTTGAAATCGGTTTTGGTGGGGGCTCACTCTGGCATCTCGAATTCGGCGTAGCTGAGGTAGTGGTCCGACCCTTGGTTCTTGGGCGAATTGATCACGTTGGCGACGCCAGTGTTCAGCGCCCATAGCGCGGGCGAGCACAGGATGTAGTCGATTTGTGCCCATTCGTCCTTGCGACCGCCGCCTTCCTGTGGGCGGCCCCATACATGCGTGTCGCGCGGTCGGCGGGTTTCGGAATGGGCAGACAGATCGTCCTGCGGCAACAGCGTCAGGGCATTGACCAATCCCAGCGTGTTGTCTGCCCCGGCCAGCGGCGCCAGTGGCATGCTGTCGGGGGTGTCGTTCAGATCGCCCAAAACGGCATATCGCGCGGTATCGGGGTCCAAGGTGTTTTCGATGATCCGCTTGACTTCCTCTGCTTCAGCTTGGCGTTTCAAGTCATTATTTTGTTGAGCTTTTTCGTAGTCAGTCGGATTTTTGAACGGGTCGATTCCGGTGTATTTGGATTTGAAGTGACAGATAAAGGCGGTCAGGATCAATTCCTCTCTGTCGTCGTCCAGAATCTCGACCTGCAGGCAGTCGCGGCCAAACTGATACAGTTTGCCATCTGCTCGTGGAAACTTGTGAAAGCGGTGCGAAATCACGCGACCCAGACGAAAGCGGCGCGTGGTGATCAGGCCCAGGTCAATGCCGCGCGGGTCGTTCGACGGTTGGCTGATCACGCCAAGTTTGGGTCCGTAATCCGGACCAACGCTGGATTGCACAAAATCCAGCAAGGACCCAAAGTTTTCAATCTCTTGCAGGGCTACAATGTCGATGGGCCGCCCGTCGACGCCATTTTCCCGGATGCGACGGCCCATGTCGAACAGCTTCGATCGAGACTTGGGCATGGTTCGAAACCTGCCATACATGTCATCCCCTGTGGCATAGGGGTCGTCAAAACGATCAAACAGGTTCTCGACGTTGTACGTGCCGATGCGAAATAGGTCGGTCATGAAAATCTCCGGTATATTGATGGCTGCAATACCACCACTATAACGGGAATTTTGTGATTCTCACCGCATTCTGAGCGCACCGTCCAATCGGATCACTTCGCCGTTCAAGTACCCTGCTTGCGTGATGAACCCGGCCAACTCGGCAAACTCTTTGGGGTCGCCCAACCGCGCCGGGTTTGGAACGTCAGCGGCCAGTTGGGCTTGCACCTCTTCTGGCAGGCCCATCAGCATGGGTGTCAGGAAGATGCCGGGGGCAATCGCCATCACACGTATACCGATCGAGGCCAAATCCCGCGCCATGGGCAGGGTCATGCCGGCAATCCCACCTTTCGAGGCCGCATAGGCGGCTTGTCCTTTTTGCCCGTCAAAGGCGGCGATCGAAGCCGTGTTGATCAGAACGCCACGTTGACCGTTGGCGGCAGGATCCGATGCCGCCATTTTGGCCGCGGCAACGCGGCATACATTGAACGTGCCGACCAGATTGATGTCGACCGTTTTCTGAAATGCACCGAGTGGATGCGCCCCATCGCGACCAACTGTTTTCAAGCCAACCGCGATCCCGGCGCAGTTCACAGCTGTATTGAGTCCGCCCATCGCTTCCGCGGCCATCTCTATCGCGGCGGACACCGACTCGTCGCTGGTCACGTCTGTTTCAACAAACGTTGCGCCGATTTCTGCTGCAACGGCAGGCCCGCGGTCCGCGTCCCGGTCCAAAATTGTTGCCTGGCCTCCTTGGGCGACGAAGTAGCGCGCGGTGGCTTCCCCCAGCCCAGAGGCGCCCCCTGTCACTACGGCTTTGACGTCTTTCAGCATGGCACCCCTCTCAGGTATCTGAACGCTTGTTCAGATAATCATGGCCGGTCGCCCCTGTCCAGCCACTCAGGCGCCCAGTTGGACAAGGGCGTGGCGTTTTTTGCCGGCTGAAAGCTTGATCGGTGACGCCAGCGCACCTGCATCAATCATCAATCCGGCATCTGTCAGCGGCGCATCATCCAGTCGGGCGCCGTTTTCGGCGATCAGACGCTTGGCCTCTTTTCCCGATTTGGCAAGTCCTGTTTTTACAATCAGCTGGACGATCGACATACCGTCGCCCAGATCGTCGGGGCTCAGTGTTAGCGTGGGCAAATCATCGCCAATGCCGCCCTTTTCGAACACTTCTCGTGCGGTGGCCTCGGCCGCTGCGGCGGCGTCCGCGCCGTGCAGCAAGGCCGTGACTTCGTTGGCAAGAATGATCTTGGCCGCGTTGATTTCCGACCCAGCCAAAGCGCCGAGGCGATCACATTCTTCAACCGGCAATTCCGTAAAGAGTTTGAGGAACTTACCCGTATCCGCATCGGTCGTGTTGCGCCAGAACTGCCAGAACTCATAAGCACTCAGCATATCACCGTTCAGCCAGACTGCGCCGCCTTGCGATTTGCCCATCTTGCGCCCATCCGACGTGGTCAGCAAAGGTGTGGTCAGTCCGTAGATTTCCTGGTCCAGCACCCGGCGGGTCAAATCGATGCCGTTGACGATATTGCCCCACTGATCCGATCCGCCCATCTGCAGCAGACACCCATAGCGGCGGTTCAGTTCAAGAAAATCATAGGCCTGCAGGATCATATAGTTGAATTCAAGAAACGACAGCGACTGTTCCCGATCGAGCCGAGATTTGACGCTTTCAAAGCTGAGCATGCGGTTGACGCTGAAATGCCGCCCGATGTCGCGCAGGAAATCAAGGTAATTGAGCGCGTCCAACCATTCGGCATTGTTGAGCATCAGCGCGTCCGTGGCGCCGTCGCCATAGCGGAGGTACCGGGCAAAGACCTGCTGCATCCCATCGATGTTGCTGTCGATCTGAGTTGCGTCCAGCAGTGGGCGTTCGTCGGCCCGGAACGATGGATCGCCCACCTTGGTCGTGCCTCCGCCCATCAGCGTGATCGGCTTGTGCCCGGTTTTCTGCAACCAGCGCAGCACCATGATGTTCATCAGGTGGCCCACATGCAGCGATTTTGCTGTGGCGTCATATCCGATGTAGGCGGGGACCGTGCCGGCGATCAACGCATCATCCAGCCCCTGATAATCGGTGCAATCCGCGAGAAAACCGCGTTGCATCATCACAGAGATGAAATCCGATTTGGGATGGTAGGTCATAGCTTGCCTCGGCTTGGAAATGCGAGGCAGTGTATAGGCGGCAGAAAGACAAAGGAAAAGGCCATGAATAAGGCCAGGTCAGGCAAGGATCGTTTGCGTGCTTTGGGGGCCATGAGCGGCACGTCGCTCGACGGAGTGGACGCAGCGGTGATCGAAACGGACGGGGTCGAGATTTTCGGTTTTGGTCCAACCCACTATCGCCCCTACACAGAAGGTGAACGCGCCGTTTTGAGGGAGGGTTTGGGGCAATGGACTGGTCCGGCCGTCGTGGCGGCAGGCGATGTGGTGGATCGGGCGCATGTCGAACTGATGCAAGGGATTGCCTGCGACCTGATCGGTTTTCACGGCCAGACGCTGGCCCACGCGCCACGTATGCAAGGTACCTTGCAGGTGGGTGACGGGCAGGCGCTTGCCGAAAAGCTTGGCAAGCCCGTGGTTTGGGATTTTCGAAGCGACGATGTGTCGATGGGAGGCGAGGGTGCGCCGCTGGCCCCGTTCTATCATTTTGCTTGTGCCCGTTATATCGGGGCAACCGACCCATTGTGTTTTTTGAACCTCGGCGGCGTGGGCAACCTGACCTATGTCGATCCCAGCGCGCAAAGCCCGGAAGCGCCGGGCGCCGTGCTGGCATTTGACACCGGGCCGGCGAATGCACCCGTCAATGATCTGGTTCAGGCGCGGCTGGGCTTGTCCATGGACGACGGTGGCAAAATAGCGGCCCAAGGCACTGTTGAGACCGGAGCGCTGGAGCTGTTCCTCGCCGAAGCGTACTTTTCTCGATTGCCGCCCAAATCGCTGGACCGAAACGACTTTTCCGAAATGGTAGAGCTTGTCCGGGAACTATCGGACCCCGATGCCGCGGCGACGCTGACAGCCATGTGCGCGGCTGGCGTTGCGCAAGGTATGGCGCATTGCCCAAAGCCGCCGACACAGGTTCTTGTGACGGGTGGGGGGCGGCGTAACCCGGTTCTTATGGAAATGTTGCGCGTATCGCTTGATTGTCCGATTGCCCCGGTTGAATCCGCCAGACTGGATGGGGACATGCTTGAGGCACAGGCCTTTGCCTATCTGGCGGTGCGGGTTTTGTATGGCATGCCAACGTCTTGCCCGGGCACGACCGGTGTTCTTGCCTCAGTTGGAGGGGGGCGGGTCAGTCGCCCAGTTGCTTTAGGTACACGCGGGTGAACGCCGCATATCCTTGTGACGTCGACTGCAAGTGCTGGCGCATCCGAGCATGCAGATCCGGCAAGCGATGGAACGGCACTGCCGGGTAGCTGTGATGTTCCGCGTGATAGGGCATGTTCCAGGCCAACCAACGAACCAATTGATTGGTAAATATCGTGCGGGTGTTTTCCAGCATGTTCGCCACGGGCGGGCAGTGCCCATGCTCGGCCAAAAGATACAGGCGCAAAAAGGGTTGTCCCAACAGCACCGGTACAATCCAGAGCCAAAACAGCATGGGAAAAACCGGCAGCAGCACCAGGGCAGCACAGTAGAGCGCGAGCAGGATGCGCGCTTCGCGGCGGATTGCGGCATGCTGTCGTTCGGGCAGATAAGGTGCTGTGATGGAGCCAAAAGCATTGCGCCATACCGTGCGCAGCCCCCCGGACCAATAGCTCCAGCCGCTCAGGTACACCGCATAGGCCCGTCGTGTTCCGGGGCGCCCTTCGCCTTCCAGTTCGGGATCATTGTTGGGATCATTGGTGTGCCGATGGTGGGCCAGGTGAAAGTAACGGAACCAGGTGAAAGGCAAAGCAATGATCGGGGAAATGGCGTGGCCGACCCAGTTGCTCAGCCACGGCGCAGCAAACGGCGTCTGATGGGTGCATTCATGGCTGAGCGTGAACAGAAAACACAACAGAATGCCCAGCGGAAGCATGGCCAAGGGCCATCCGGGCAATTGCGCAACGATGTAGGTACCGAAAACGCCGATCGCGGCTAGATACCCGGTGAGGTGCCAAAGACCGGCAGCCGTGCTGCGCCTCGTCAGCCAAGCCTTGTCCGACGGCGGCAACGATTTCAGGAAAGTGACATGATCCATCATGTCCCGCGCGGTATATCGAAGTCAGGCGGCGCAAGCGTGAAACCGCTGAACTGGAACCCCGGCGAAACCGTACAACTCACCAGCGTGAACGCGCCGGTCGAAACAGCGGACTGCCAGTGATGTTCCGGGATGATGTGTTGCGGAGCCCCGCGCAACAAGTCCGGCGTCAACAGGTGCTGTGTCACCGGTCCCGCCTCTGTTTCACTGACTGAAAGCGAAAGCGGCGCGCCGGCATGGTAGAGCCAGATTTCGGTGGCATCGACTTTGTGCCAATGGCTGCGCTCCCCGGCCTGAAGCAGGAAATAGATACAGGTGCCCGATGGGCGCCCATCGTTCGACGCGGCCCAGGTTTCCTTGTAATGGCCGCCTTCGGGATGCGGCTGCAGATCCAGTGTGCGGATGATGTCAGATGCGTTCATGCGTGTCACAAAACAGTAAATAAAAAAATTCTGCGAGGCCCCGACGGATATGGGGCTTGTGAACGTTGTATCGGCTCGGATGCAGCAAGGGAGCAGAAAATGCGTCTAGTTATTCTTTCCGCGGTGGTTTTGTGTGTTGCGGGCAACGCAGCGTTTGCGCAAAACAGTCAGCGGCCCGATCGGAAGACCATGCAAGCGGTCATTCAGGAACTAGGGGTTCAACCTCAGGACATGCGGGCTTGCGGTCAGCAAATGCGGGCAACCATGCCGCGACCGCAACAAGGGCAGAGCCCGACAGACGAACAGCGTGCGCAAGGGCGCGCTGCCATGTACGATTGTTTGAAATCCAAGAACCCGAACCTGACCGAAGCAACCTTCGAAAGCGCCATGGCAAAGTTGCCGCGTCCGAACGGCTGACTGTCGTAGGCCGCGAAATGGACCTTTAGTCAAGGTCCATTTCGAAAAACAACATCCGGTCTCTGGCGAAATCCGGGACCGGCGCGTACGGGCCGCGCAGGCGAAACCCCATGGACAAGTACAGCGCCTTGGCTGCGTGCAGCAGGATTCCTGTGTCCATTCGGATTGTTTGAAAGCCGCCGGCCCGAATGCTATCGATCAAACTGTCCATCAAGGCGCGCCCGGCTCCCAATCCGCGCGCGTCGTTTGTCACATAGACCCGTTTGATCTCGGCAACGCCGTCATCCAGCGTGTGGAACATGCCGCAGCCCACCGGAGTGCGGCCTTTCAGGGCCAGTTTGATCGCACCGCCAGGGGGCGCGTGGATCTCGGCCAACTGCTCCATCAGTTGCGCGTACTTTTCTTCGGGATAGGCGAACGTAACAACCTGTGCGTCGACGCCACCCATGCTTTTGAGGAAGTCCAAATAGTCCCAGCACAATCGCCGGACGGCGACAAGCTCGTCCGGCGTTGTTGCATCGACTATGCGCAGGTCACCCACGCCCCTCAGGCACGCAGAACACTAGAGCCGGCATACTCTGCCACTTCACCCAGCATTTCCTCGATACGGATCAGTTGATTGTACTTGGCAAGCCGGTCTGATCGCGCCAGCGAGCCGGTCTTGATCTGTCCGCAATTCGTGGCAACCGCAAGATCGGCGATGGTCGCGTCCTCGGTTTCACCGGACCGGTGCGACATGACATTGGTGTACCGGGCGCGATGGGCCATATCGACGGCTTTCAGAGTTTCGGTCAGCGTGCCGATTTGGTTCACCTTGACCAGCATGGAATTGGCGCAGCCTCTGGCAATGCCATCTGCCAGCCGCGCGGGATTGGTGACAAACAGGTCGTCGCCCACCAATTGCACCTTGTCTCCAAGCAATTCAGTCAGAGCTTTCCACCCGTCCCAGTCGTCTTCGCTCATACCGTCCTCGATCGAGATGATCGGATAGTCGTTGCACAAGGCCGCCAAATAGGCCGCGTTTTCCTCGGAAGACAGGGTTTTGCCTTCCCCGGCCAGAACATATTGCCCATCCTTGAAGTATTCTGTCGCGGCGCAATCCAAGGCAAGATGGATATCATCGCCGGGCGTGTATCCAGCTTTTTCGATCGACTTGAGGATAAAATCCAACGCGTCGCGGGTCGAACCCAACTCTGGCGCAAAGCCGCCCTCGTCGCCGAGGCCGGTCGACATGCCGGCCGAAGACAGCTCTTTTTTCAAGGTGTGGAACACCTCGGACCCCATGCGCACCGCGTCGCGGATATTAGGTGCGCTGACCGGCATAATCATGAATTCCTGAATATCGATCGGGTTGTCCGCATGTTCGCCGCCATTGATGATGTTCATCATGGGCACCGGCAAGATGCGCGCCGATGTGCCGCCGACATAGCGATACAACGGCTGAGCGGTGAAATCCGCAGCTGCTTTTGCAGTCGCAAGCGACACGCCCAGAATGGCATTGGCGCCCAACCGGTTTTTGTTGTCGGTGCCGTCAAGCTCGATCATGGCCTGGTCAATCGCAACTTGCTCGGTCGCGTCGTATCCAACGATTTCTTCGGCGATTTCGCCGTTGACGGCGGCGATTGCTTCAAGCACGCCCTTGCCTTTGTAGCGGGCCGCATCACCGTCGCGCTTTTCCACGGCCTCGTACGCGCCGGTCGATGCACCGGACGGCACAGCTGCGCGGCCCATCGTGCCATCTTCGAGTATCACATCCACTTCCACTGTCGGGTTGCCGCGGCTGTCCAGGATTTCACGCGCGTGAACGTCGATAATGGTGCTCATAACAAAGGGTCCTCTGGGGCAAATGTTGCCGTGGTCATACAGAGCCTTTTCCGCAAGGGAAAGGGCGGTTACCGGCGCATGAGGAGTTTTCGCTCGCGCAGCAACGTGTAGACGCCAGATGCAACAATCAATGCTGTTCCAGCAAGCATCAGCGCGTTCAGCGTTTCGCTGAAAACAAAGGTGCCGATCAATAGCGCGAAGAGCATTCGGCTGTATCGGAACGGGGTGACAAACGACACCTCGCCGATGCGGGTGGCCAGCACAATTGAAAAGTATGCGCACACGCCAAGTGCCACGGATGCGGCAAGCATGACCCAATCCGTTGATGACGGCACCACAGCGGCCTGACCTGTGATCGCAGCCAAGATCAGACCCGCTGGAACCAGCGAAAAGAAACCGAGAAAGCTCAATTGAAAAGAGCTCACCGCAGGGGATACGCGTCGAATGGCCAGATCGCGCAGGCCAAGGCCCAAAACCCCGATCACAGCTAGCAGCGCGTTGGGATCAAATCCGTCAAACCCCGGCTGGATGACCATCAAGACGCCGACAAATCCAATGATGACGGCGGACCAGCGGCGCCACCCGACCGTTTCCTTCAAAAGCACGGCGGCGCCCAGCGTGACCACCAAGGGTGCGGCCTGCAGGATGGCCGAAGCAAGCGATAGCGGCGCCAGCGCAAGGGCGGATACAAATCCAATCGTGCCAACCATTTCAGCCACGTTTCGCAAAATGATCGCGGGCGTCAGGATGTCGCGGCTCAGCAATGCTTCGCCCCGACTGATGACGAGCAGTGCAAACACCAACGCGCCCCCGGCACCGATTAGCAAAATGATCTGCCACGGTGGAAGGTCGTCCGCGATGAACTTGATCAGCATGTCCTCGAAGGCGAAGCCAAGCATTGCCAGCGTCATAAGCGCGGCGCCGCGGAAGTTTTCCATTTTGGGGGGCCTGTTTTGCGGTTCTGATGGTTGCATGTCGACAATTTCGCGGAGATGCAAGGGTGTCCGTAGAGAGATTGATTTGAGCGTGGTAGGGCAAGGCATGACTGAACCCAATTGGACCCGAAGTGCCGCAGTTTCCTTGACCACGCTGGCCGCCGGTGCCGCGGGTGCAGCGCTGGGCTATGTGTTGAGTTTTCCTGCCTTTGTGCTGACCGGACCCGCGCTTTTGGTGAGCCTTCTGGGGCTGGCCGGGATCCGTATGGATATTGACCGGCGTCTGCGCGATGTTGCGTTTGTCGTCGTCGGTGTCGGTATTGGCAGCACGGTCACGGCAAGCACCGCGGAGGCCCTATTGCGCTGGCCTTTGGCCTTTGTCGCGCTCGCCATAATGCTGGCTGCCACGATGTGGGTGTCGCAATGGTGCCTCAAGCGGTTTTTTGGTTTTGACGCGCGCAGTGCGGTGCTTGCCTCAGCGCCGGGGCATTTGAGCTTTGTCATCGCGCTGAGCACGCAAATGAACGTGGATGTGCTGCGTGTCACGATCGTGCAATCGCTGCGCCTGTTGTCGCTGACGCTGATCGTGCCATTGGTGGCCCGCCTGGTGGGGGTGGAAATTTCCGGCACCGCGCTGTCCGGAAACGGCGTTCTGTCCTTTGCCGCGTTTTCCGGGCTGGTGTGCGGTGGCGCGGCGGCCGGGCTGGTGATTGGCCGCCTGGGTGTTCCGGCGGGCCTGTTGATCGGGGCAATGATGGTC
>CAWUIW010000096.1:0-11259 GCA_963922515.1 uncultured Rhodobacterales bacterium
TGTTCTTCTGTCCCGTAGGCGAGGATGTAGTGCGCCACGATCGGCCCGTGAATGGCAACGCCCCAGCTGGCCAGATTTGCGCGGCTGGCTTCCATCATGATCACGGCCTCATGGCCAAAATCACCGCCCGCGCCGCCGTACTCTTCCGAAACAGACGGGCAAAGCAGCCCCAGTTCCGCCGCCTCTTGCCAGATCTCCCGGTCCATTTGGCCCTGTTTGCGCCATTTCTCGAACTTGGGCGCCCATTCATTGGTGATGAATTGGGCGGTCATGTCTCCAAGCATCGCATGCTCGTCGTTCATCCAGGTCGAGGGGGCCGTGAACAGATCTTTCATCCTATGTGGTCTCCAAAACGGGGCTGGGTCAGCGTTTGCGTTCGTCGAGATCCGAATTGAACAATCGGAGCCGATGACCAAGGTTCTCTTGGTCGATCACGCTGCTGAAGTTTTCGAAAAGAAAGGAAAGTGCTTCGCCCTCATCCAACCCTGCCTCGTTGGCGAAACTCTTGAGCTTGCGGTACCCGTCCTCAGTCATACCAATTTGAAAGCGGCGGGTGAGGCGAAAGCGTTTGGGCATAATGTCTCCGTAGGAAGTTGGGGCGGACCAGTGGCCCGCCCTAAATGCCTTAGAAGTTTGCTGCTTCCAGCGCCATCACCGTATCCGCGCCGGTTTCGATCCGGCTGAGGTGCAAAGCGGTGGCTGGCAGTTGGCGTGCCATGTAGTAACGGCCGGTCGCCAGCTTGGTTTCAAAGAACTCGACATCAGAGGCGCCGTCGGCCAATGCCTCTTTTGCGGCCTTACCCATCATCGCCCACATCAAGCCCAGACATACGTGGCCGAACATGTGCATGAAGTCATAAGAACCGGCGAGCGCGTTGTTCGGGTTTTTCATGCCGTTTTGCATGAAGTACATTCCCGCCGCTTGCAGGTCTTTCGACGCCTTCTTCAACGGATCGATAAACTCTTTGTCGAACGCATCATCTTGCCCGGCGTTGTCCTTGCAGAAAGACTTGACCAGTTCGAAGAACGCCATGACATGCTTGCCGCCATCAACTGCCAGCTTGCGGCCCACCAAATCCAGAGCCTGAACGCCGTTTGCGCCTTCGTAGATCATCGCGATGCGGGCATCGCGGGTGAACTGCGACATGCCCCATTCTTCGACGTAACCGTGGCCGCCATATACTTGTTGCGCCTTGATGGTCATGTCGTAGCCCACGTCGGTCAAAAAGCCTTTGATGACTGGCGTCAGAAGCGAGATCAGGCCATCGGCATCCTTGTCTTCCGAGCGATGAGCCTGGTCGATCAACTGCGCCCCCCACAAGATGAACGCGCGGGCGCCTTCGGCGAATGATTTCTGGTCCATCAGCGAACGGCGGATGTCCGGATGCACGATCAGTGGGTCAGCCGGACCTTCGGGGTTTTTCACACCGGTCACGTCACGGCCTTGCAGGCGGTCCTTGGCATATTCCAGCGCGTTTTGATAGGCCGCGTCAGCTTGCGCCATGCCTTGCATACCAACGCCCAGACGCGCTTCGTTCATCATGGTGAACATCGCGCGCATCCCCTTGTGCTCTTCGCCCAACAGGAAGCCGGTGGCTTCGTCGTAGTTCATGACACAGGTCGAGTTGCCGTGAATGCCCATTTTCTCTTCGATCTTGCCGACAGACACGCCGTTGCGCGCACCCAACGAGCCGTCTTCGTTCACCATGAACTTTGGCACGATGAAGAGAGAGACGCCTTTGATGCCTTCGGGGCCGCCCACGATCTTTGCCAACACCAGGTGGATGATGTTGTCGGCCATGTCATGCTCGCCGGCCGAGATGAAGATCTTTTGGCCTGTGATTTTGTAGCTGCCGTCTGCTTGTGGCTCTGCCTTGGTGCGCATCATGCCCAAGTCGGTGCCGCAATGCGGTTCGGTCAGGTTCATGGTGCCGGTCCAGTCACAGGACACCATGTTGGGCAAGTAGGTGTTTTTCTGCTCTTCAGATCCATGCGCCAGAATGGCCGACGCAGCACCGTGGGTCAGACCCTGATACATCGTGAAGGCTTGGTTTGCCGCCGAGAAGTATTCGCCTACTGCCGTGCCAATCACATATGGCATGTTCTGACCGCCATACTCTTCTGGCATGTCCAGACCGGTCCAGCCGCCTTCCTTCACTTGTTCAAAGGCATCCTTGAAGCCGGTGGGTGTGCGCACGACGCCATTTTCCAGTTTGCAGCCTTCGGTGTCGCCGACAACGTTCAACGGTTGCAGGACTTCTGACGTCAGTTTTCCGGCTTCTTCAAGCACAGCGCCGGTGAAGTCTGCTTCAAGCTCGTCGTAACCGGGTATGCTGCTTTCCGAAATCTTCAGAACATTGTGCAGGACAAATTGGGTGTCTTTGGTCGGGGCTGTGTAGCTGGGCATCTGGGTGCTCCCTTACATTCAGATGGCTTGTGGTGAATTGGTCTACTCGGCGGCGTTCTGTTCCGGAGTCATCGACGCCAGAATTTCGTCACCCCATTTCAACTGGGCTTTGAGATCGTTGATCGCTTCGGTCAGTTCGTCGCGCTTGCGTTCCATATCGGCGAGGCGTTCGCAGGCAATGTCGTAGGTACGGGACAGCTGCGTATGCTGTTGATCGCCGATGTCGTACAGATCCAAGAGCTGGCGGATTTCTTCGAGGCTGAAGCCAAACCGCTTGCCGCGCAGGATCAATTTCAGCCGACCGCGGTCGCGCTTTGTGAACAGGCGTTTTTGCCCATCACGGATCGGAAACAACAGTTCCTTTGCTTCATAGAAACGCAATGTGCGGGGCGTTACTTCAAACGCGTCGCACATCTCGCGGATGGTTAGTGTGTCTTCGGTCATCGCTTCACCTCGTCGTCAGGCATGGATCGTACCTGCTGATCGCTCACGCCGTTTACAAGCAAACTTGACGTTTACGTAAGTCAGACGTCGCGTCACTTAATTTGTGACGTAACATTCGCTAAGAGTGACGTAAGGGAAGAAGAATATCACTAAGAATTTGGTCAGTGATTTCAGGGCTGCTTAGCCATTCTGGCCAGTATTGACACGAATCGTGTCAGCCCTGTTACGTGACAGACTTCGCTGTTTCCTCGCGCATGCGCCGCAACTCTTCCATTGCTTCATCGAGCTGCGCACGCTGGCTTTGCAACTCCACCATCTGCCGATCCGCCATTTCGACAAAGGCTTTCATCTGCGCGTCGTTGCCTTCGTGTTCATAGATCAATAGCCACTGGCGGATGTCTTCGAGTTGGAAACCGTACTTTCTGCCCCGCAGTATCAGTTTCATTCTGGCCAGTTCGCGGGCGCCGTAATACCGGGCGCGTCCCTCTCGATCTGGTTGCAGGAGTTCGATGTACTCATAGTATCGCAGCGTTCGCGGCGTAACGTCGAACTCTGCACACATTTGCTTAAAGCTCAGCCTGGTGTCAGTCATGCCGTCTCTCTCCCCGGCAAAACACTACGAATTCCGACTTTCAAGCGCAACAGTTGGGCTTGCCCTTGCGCCCCGCCAGTGATCATAACGTGGGCAACGACAAACAGGAGGACGCGCATGTCCGCCAAGGCCAAGATCGCAAGGCAGTTTATCGAAGCCATTCCGCATTCCCGCGCACTGGGAATGACGCTGACGCATGTTGGCGACGGAACGGCGACCATCACCATGCCGTACAACGCTTTCATCGTCGGTGACCCCGAAACGGGCGTTATTGCCGGGGGCGCTGTTTCAGCATTGATGGATACGTGCTGCGGCGCTGCGGTCATGAGCCATCCTGACGTGCCCGGTGGCACCGCGACGATTGATTTGCGGATCGACTACATGCGCGGCGCGACTCCGGGGCAAGCCATATCTACGACGGCGACGTGTTACCACATGACCCGCTCGGTCGCCTTCGTGCGCGCGACGGCCTGCGACGAGGACACGAACCGACCCGTGGCCACTGCCACCGGTTCCTTCACGGTGGAGCGCTGATATGGCCCGGCCAAGACCTGAGCCCGTACAAGTTGTCAAGCAACGCCGTGATGCGGCTTTGACCGCGCTTGCAGGGGGCGTCCCATATCTTCAATTCATGGGAATTTCGTTTGATCGGCGTGGCGACGAGTTGACCGGGGTTTTGAATTACGATGACAAGCTGATCGGCAATCCTTTGTTGCCGGCCTTGCATGGTGGTGCCACTGCCGCGTTTCTGGAAGCGACATCGGTGATCACGCTGAGCTGGACCTATTTGTGGCCGGAAATCGAAAGCGGGGCGATCGATGTCGATGAAATGGCGTCGGGGCGGTTGCCGCGCTTGCCCAAGACCATTGATTTCACGGTCGACTACCTGCGCTCTGGATTGCCTCGCGACGCGTATGCACGCGCGTTTGTGAACCGGTCCGGCCGCCGGTACGCGTCTGTGCGTGTGGAAGCATGGCAAGACAACCGCGACAAGCTATTTGCGCAAGCCACAGGTCACTTTCTAATGCCAGCCCCAGATGACAGCCGGTCAGGATAACGTCGCCAACCCCAGCGACATCACACATAGCCGCGTGCTGAAGATTGCGGTGCCGATTGTCATTTCAAATGCCACGGTTCCAATCCTTGGGGCCGTCGATACCGGCGTGGTTGGTCAAATGGGGCAAGCTGCACCGATCGGAGCGGTGGGGATCGGCGCCATCATCCTGGCAGCCATCTATTGGATTTTTGGTTTCCTGCGGATGGGCACGGTCGGTTTGACCAGTCAGGCCCTTGGGTCCAAGGACGGCCCGGAAGTGGCCGCCTTGCTGACGCGCAGCCTGTTGATTGGGGCGGCGGCAGGGACTTTGCTGATCCTGTTGCAGGGACCGATTTTCTGGGCCAGCTTTCTTGCCGCGCCGGCCACGCCAGAGGTCGAAAGCCTGGCGAGGGAGTACATGCAGGTCCGCATCTGGTCTGCGCCCGCGGCCATCGGGCTGTATGGCATCACCGGGTGGTTGATCGCACAAGAACGCACCACAGCCGTCCTCGTCATTCAGATTTGGATGAACGGTTTGAACATTGTTCTGGACCTGGTGTTTGTGCTTGGGTTCGGCTGGGGCGTCGAGGGCGTGGCCTTTGCGACCTTCCTCGCGGAATGGAGCGGGCTGGCTGTGGGTTTATGGTTTTGCCGTGCCGCGTTTCGAGCCCCGGAGTGGCGCAACTGGGCGCAGGTTTTTGACACAGTGCGTCTCAAACATATGGCGGTTGTGAATTCCGACATTTTGATCCGGTCACTGCTGCTCGAGGCAATCTTTGTCTCTTTCCTGTTTCTTGGATCCGGCTTGGGCGATGTGACTTTGGCGGCCAACCAGGTTCTGCTGCAATTCCTATTCATCACGGCCTATGCCATGGACGGGTTCGCGTTTGCAGCAGAAAGCCTTGTTGGCCAAGCGATGGGCGCTCGCAACAGATCCGTCCTGCGACGGGCCTCTATGATGACGGGATTTTGGGGAGTGGTGATCGTTGTCGTGCTGGCCGCGGTCTTTGCGGCCGTTGGCGCATGGGTGATCGATATCATGACCACGGCAGAAGATGTGCGGGCGGAAGCCAAGCAGTACCTGATTTACATGGTGGCGGCACCGCCGCTTGGCGTGGCTGCATGGATGTTTGATGGCATTTTCATTGGCGCAACGCGCACCCGGGACATGCGCAACATGATGTTTGTCAGCTTCTTGATTTATTGTGCTGCTGCGGCGGCCTTGATCCCCCTGTTCGGAAACCATGGGCTTTGGCAAGCGCTAATCATTTCGTTCGTTGTTCGCGGGGTCACCTTGGGCTTGCGGTATCCGGCACTGGAAGCCGCGGCTGATCGGCCCTAAAGCCAGTCGGAGCGACCTGTTCCGATGGCGTCGGTGATCGACGCAAACCCATCATCGATCAACAAGCGATCCAATCCAGACGCAATGTCGCCAGCCAAAGAGACGCCCTTGAATACCATCGCGGTGTAAAGCTGCACAGCGGTCGCGCCCGCTTTGATCTTGGCATAAGCGTCGGCCGCGCTGCCAACACCGCCAACCCCGACCAGAGGCAGGCGATTGTCCAGTCGTGCGCTTAACTGCGCCAGCACCCGCGTCGATTTTTTTAGCAGTGGCGCACCTGACAACCCACCGCGTTCGGCCCATTGTCCGCTGGTCAGTCCGGTTCTCGACACTGTTGTATTGGTCGCAATGATCGCGTCGATTTTGGCAGAGATGGCCACCTCGGCAATGTCATCCAATTCATGCAGCGACAGATCCGGTGCGATTTTCAGGAATACAGGGACAGGCCGTGGCAAAGCCGCCCGGGCGGTCATGACGCGATCAAGCAATGCACTCAACGCCGCCTTGCCTTGCAGATCCCGCAGCTTCTCGGTGTTGGGTGAACTGACATTGACGGTTGCAAAATCGATATCGCCCGCGCAATGCGCAAGCACCGTCGCGTAGTCAGCTGCTTTGTCAGCGCTATCCTTGTTGGCGCCAAGGTTCAGCCCAATGACCGTGTTGGTGGGGCGCCTTGACAGTCGACCTGCAATCCTCGCCATGCCATCGTTGTTGAACCCAAAACGGTTGATCGCGGCCCGGTCCTTGGTCAAACGGAACAATCGGGGTTTTGGATTGCCTGGCTGAGCACGCGGCGTCGCGGCACCCACTTCGAGAAACCCGAACCCCGCGCGAGACAGGGGAGTCAGTGCTTCGGCATTCTTGTCGAAACCGGCAGCGAGACCGACCGGGTTCGGCAGTGTCAGACCGGCCAAGGAAGTTTCGAGCCGCGTGCTGGTGACCGCACCGGGTGCGCCGGCAAGACCAAGCCGCAACGACCGCAGCGCCAGGCCATGCGCCGTTTCTGGATCGAATTGGCGCAGCGCAGCCAATCCGAGCATTTCCAAAACGGTGGTCATTCATCCATCTCGGCTGGAAACTGATGGACACCGTTTGCCAGCGGAAGCGGCTTGGCCCAAAGCACATCGGCCAGTTTCAACGGCCCATAAAGATGAGGAAACAGCGCATTGCCGCGCGAAACTTCCCATTTTAGCGTGCTGCCAAGGCGGTCGGCCTCGATCGCCAAAATGTACAGGCCGTCGTCGTCGGCAAAGTGTTTTGCAGCGGTCTCGGCCGCTTGAGCCGCCGTCGAAAAGTGAACGAAACCGTCAGCGATATCGATGGGCGCGCCGGATGTTTCGCCGTTATCTTGCAGGCTTGCCCATTCTTCAGGTCGCAGGATTTTGTAGATCAACATGGCTTTTCTCTGCCGTTTCAAAATAGCGTGGTCAAGACGTCACATATCTGTCACATTCGATGTCGTATCTGAAGATATGATGGCATTCGACCTTCGGGTGCCGCCAAATTTTTTGCCCGAAAAAACCTTGGGGGTTTCCATGATCTATCGCTTGATGGCCGGCACAGCGGCCTTGGCCCTGACCGCAGGCTTGGCGCAGGCCGACTACACCCTTCACATCGTGCACATCAACGATCTGCACAGCCGGATCGAGCCAATCAGCAAGTACGATTCGACCTGTCGTCCGGACGACAACGCCGAAGGCAAATGCTTTGGTGGCTATGCGCGCGTTGCCACGAAAATCGCGGAACTGCGCGACCAGCTTTCTGGCGAAAACCTGCTGGTTCTGGACGCGGGTGACCAATACCAAGGTTCGCTGATGTACACGACGTACAAGGGCGATGTCGAAATCGAAATGATGGAAAAAATCGGCTTTGACGTCATGGCTGTTGGCAACCATGAATTCGATGACGGGCCCGAAGGCCTTTTGAAGTTGATCGAAGGTGTTTCCTTCCCGGTTATTTCGGGCAATCTGGACGTGTCGCAATCGAATGTGCTGGGCGGCAAGTTGACAGATCACGTCGTACTGGAAGTGGGCGGCGAGAAGATCGGCATTGTCTCAGCCTTGGCCACTGACACCGCTGAAACATCGAGCCCCGGCGAAGCCGTGATCTTCCAGGATGAGATTGACAGTCTGTCCGCTGATGTTGCCGCGCTGACAGCAGATGGCGTCACAAAAATTATCGCGCTGAACCATGTCGGGGTGACAAAGGACATGGAAATTGCTGGTGCGGTCGCGGGTTTGGATGCCGTCATTGGCGGGCATTCGCATACCAAGTTCTCTAACACCGAGGACGGCGCGATGGCATATCCCACAATGGTGGGCGATACACCAGTCGTATCGGCCTATGCCTATTCGAAATACGTCGGTCACTTGGTCCTGACCTTTGACGATGCGGGCAACGTGACCTCTGCCACGGGTGACACGATAATTCTGGATGCCTCCGTTGCCGAAGATCAGGACATCGTGGCGCGGGTTGCCGAACTCGCCGGTCCGATCGAGGAAATGAAAACGCGCGTTGTGGCGTCAGCTTCGGAAGCGATCGAAGGGGATCGTACTGTCTGTCGCGCCGTGGAATGTCCGATGGGTAACCTTGTTGCTGATGCGATGCTCGACCGCGTGGCCGATCAGGGGATCCAGATTGCAATCCAGAACGGCGGCGGTCTGCGGGCCTCCATCGACGCGGGCGAAGTCACGATGGGCGAAGTACTGACTGTTTTGCCGTTCCAGAACACGCTTGCCACGTTCGAGGTCACTGGACAGATGATTGTTGACGCGCTGGAAAACGGTGTCGGCCAAGTGGAAGAGGGTGCAGGGCGTTTCCCACAGGTGGCGGGTATGTCTTATAGCTTCGACCTAAGCCAAGAGCCTGGCAGCCGCATCAGCGACGTGATGGTCGGCGGAGCACCCATTGACCTCGCCGCAACGTATGGCGTGGTGTCAAACAACTACATGCGCAATGGCGGCGACGGATACAAAATGTTCCGCGACGCAATGAATGCTTATGACTATGGTCCGGACCTTGCGGATGTGACGGCCGAGTATCTGGCAGAAAACCAGCCGTACATGCCCTACACCGATGGGCGGATCGCGCAGAAGTAAAGCCAACGCATTCTGGCTTGCGGCGCGCCTTTTGGCGCGCCGTTTCTTTTGTGGGGTTGCACGGTTCGACCTGAGCGGGTGAAGGTGTGGCATGTGTGGGCGTTTCGCGATCACTTTGCCGACCGATGCGATGGCGCAGCTCTTTGCTGCTGCGCCCGCAAATGACCTGCCGGGTGTGCCTAACTACAACGTGTGTCCGACCAACGCGGTGCACGTTGTCCAGAGTGATGGAGCGCGTCGGCGGCTGGTGCAGATGCGCTGGGGGTTTTTGCCGCACTGGTACAAAAAAGAGAATGATGGACCGCTTCTGATCAATGCTCGAGCAGAGACTCTGGCGGAAAAACCGGCCTTTCGTGCAGCGTGTCGGGAACGGCGGTGTCTGATCCTAGCGAGTGGGTTTTACGAATGGACTAAGACACCCGAGGGGCACCGGCTGCCGTGGTACATTTTTCGTCAAGACGGCGCGCCGATCGCCTTTGGCGCCGTTTGGCAGAACTGGGGCAAGGATACGCCAATGCAGACATGTGCCATCGTCACGACCGGCGCCAACAGCAAGATTAGCCATATCCACCACCGGATGCCGCTTGTTCTGGAGCCTGAACACTGGCCTTTGTGGTTGGGCGAGGCGGGCAAGGGGGCTGCAACCCTGATGCAGCCCGGGGCCGAGGACATTTTGCAGTTTCACCGCGTGGACCCAGCGGTCAATTCCAACCGGGCCCACGGGCCGGATCTGATACGACCCGTCGCGGCATGACACGTGTGGCTTGCATTCGGTCTAAGCTTCGGCGCTAACTGCGGCTGAGATTTCGAGCCGAGGGCAACGACGTGCCGCAAACGCAACCCAGCTTCTTCTCGATTGCCACAGAACGCTCGGTTGTTCTGCGCGCGGGGAAAATCGCGCTGATCGTGGGTCTGGTATTGGCGGCTATCAACCATGGCGACAGGATGCTGTCATTGAGCATGAGTTGGGATGCTTGGTTGAAGGTTGGTCTCACGTTTGGTGTGCCGTATCTCGTCTCAACCTATTCTTCGGTGCAAGCCGTTCGAGAACGGGAGCGACAAGAGGTGTTGCGCAAGGTATGAGCGCGAAAAAGAACATTCTTTTCATCATGTTCGACCAGCTGAGGTTCGACTACCTCAGTTGCGCAGGCCATCCGCATTTGCACACGCCACACATCGATCGTATCGCGGACATGGGGGTGCGTTTCACGCGGACCTATGTGCAATCGCCAATTTGTGGGGCGTCCCGCATGAGCACCTATACCGGTCGCTATGCGTCCAGTCATGGGGCGCAATGGAACGGTTTTCCGTTACGCGTGGGCGAGCAAACCATGGGCGATCATCTGCGCAAGCTTGGCGTCGATTGTTGGTTGATAGGAAAGACCCATATGCGCGCCGATGCCGAGGGTATGGCGCGTCTTGGCCTCGAACCGGACAGCATCATCGGCGCCCGGCAAGCTGAATGTGGGTTCGATGTCTGGGTCCGAGATGACGGGCTGTGGGCCGAAGGTCCCGATGGGTTCTATGACGAGCGTCGCAGCCCGTACAATGAATACTTGAAGTCCAAGGGCTACCCCGGCGAAAATCCTTGGCATGACTTTGCGAATGCAGGCGCCGACGGCGAGGATCTTGCGTCTGGTTGGTTCATGGCCAACGCAGACGCGCCGGCGAACATTGAAGAAGCCGACAGCGAAACGCCTTGGCTCACTTCAGAAGCGATACGTTTCATTGATCAGGCTCAAGGTCCATGGTGCGCGCATCTAAGCTACATCAAGCCTCACTGGCCCTACATCGTTCCCGCGCCGTATCACGACATGTTTGGCCGCAACCATGTTCCGGCGGCGAACCGGTCCGAGGCAGAGCGGGATGATCCGCACCCTATTTTCGACGCGTTCATGAACAATCCCGTCGGGCGCGCGTTTTCTCGCGATGACGTGCGCGAAAAGGTCATTCCGGTCTACATGGGCTTGATCAAACAATGTGACGATCAGCTCGGACGGTTGTTCGCGCATCTCGAAGCCTCGGGTCGGATGCAGGACACGATGATCGTCATAACGTCCGACCATGGCGACTATCTGGGCGATCATTGGATGGGGGAAAAATGCCTGTTTCACGACTGTTCGGCGAAGGTGCCACTGATCATCTATGACCCATCGCCCGAAGCGGATGCCACTCGCGGAACGACCAGCGATGCACTGGTCGAGCAAATCGATCTGGCCGCGACATTCGTGGAGTACTCCGGTGGCGAGGTGCCCGATCACATCATTGAAGGCCGGTCTTTGATGCCCTTCCTGCATGGTGAAACCCCGGCCCAGTGGCGCGCCTTTGCGGTCAGTGAAT
>CAWUIW010000097.1:0-11112 GCA_963922515.1 uncultured Rhodobacterales bacterium
GATCGCGATCATTTCATCACAGATGGCGTCACATGAGCGCGCGCCCGGGGGCAGCTACATTTACCGATCCTCAAAGGCAGCTGCGCTCAATCTCGGCCGTAACCTGGCCACGGATCTAAGCGCCGAAGGGATAGCCGTTGGCATTTATCATCCCGGTTGGGTGCGCACCGATATGGGAGGTGCCAGCGCAGACGTCTCGGTCGAAGACGCAGCCGCCGGTCTTAAAGATCGGTTCACCAAGCTCTCTATGGCGACGACCGGTTGTTTTGAAACCTGGGATGGGCGCGCGCACCCTTATTGATCCGCGGTGCCGAAAATGGACATCGGCACTTCGAACCGCTCAGCGTCACCGATGTAAATCAGCAGGGTATCGCCCAGTTGCTCGGGCAATACGCGGTCGGTGCTGTCGGTTCCCGTCGGCGTGGTGCCTTCAAAGTAAATGTAGCGCACCGTACCACCGGGTAACAAAACGCGCAGCGTTGATGTGCCGTCCCCTTTGCGCAGATATTCATATGGACAGGCCGCGCTTGTTTGAGACGCAATTGCCGCACATGGCAACTTGCCCAGTTCATTTTGGCCATCCGTCCCGTCAACGCTCGTGTTGCTGGCCAAGGCGGCGGTCCCAAGTGATAGGCCTGCAATGATTGAAAAAGCGCGCATAAAGTGTCCTGCGATAGTGTTTGGTTGCCGAGATGCTGTCATTGACGAGAGCCGAAGTAAACCCGGCGCTCGGCCATCGCCTTGCCCTTCTTGGGCGGCTCGCTTATGACCCGCCCAATCAAGGAAAGACCGACAAAAGGCGCGTGTCATGCCCGTTCTGGTGATGAAATTTGGCGGCACTTCAGTGGCCAACCTCGACCGCATTCGCCGCGCAGCGAAACGGATCGGCGTGGAAGTGGCCAATGGCTACGATGTGATCGTGATTGTCAGCGCGATGTCGGGAAAGACAAACGAGTTGGTGGGGTGGGTCAAGGAAACCTCGCCCATGTTCGATGCCCGGGAATATGACGCGGTTGTCAGTTCGGGTGAAAACGTGACCGCCGGGCTTATGGCGTTGACGTTGCAGGAAATGGATGTCCCGGCCCGCAGTTGGCAAGGTTGGCAGGTGCCGGTGTTGACCACGAGTGCCCATTCATCCGCCCGGATCGAGGACATTCCGACCAAAAACATCAGCCAGAAGTTCGCGGAGGGCATGCGCGTGGCGGTTGTGGCAGGGTTCCAGGGGCTCTCGCCCGAGGGCCGGATCAGCACTTTGGGGCGCGGCGGGTCCGACACGACCGCAGTGGCCTTTGCGGCAGCTTTTGATGCAGAGCGGTGTGACATCTACACCGACGTCGACGGGGTTTATACTACCGACCCCAGGATCTGTGAAAAAGCCCGCAAGCTTGAAAAGATCGCGTTCGAAGAGATGCTGGAGCTTGCCAGCCTTGGCGCCAAGGTGCTTCAGACCCGATCTGTCGAGTTGGCCATGCGCTACAAGGTGCGATTGCGCGTGCTGTCCAGCTTTGACGAACAATCCGACAATGCAGGCACACTGGTCTGCGATGAGGAGGAAATCATGGAATCCAATGTCGTTAACGGCGTCGCGTATTCGCGGGACGAAGCCAAGCTGACGGTCCTTTCCGTTGCGGACCGACCCGGGATCGCGGCCACGATTTTTACGGCGCTCAGCGACGCGGGCGTAAACGTCGACATGATCGTCCAGAACATTTCGGAAGACGGTCGCACGGACATGACCTTTTCCTGTCCCACCGATCAGGTGATGCGCGCGGAACGCACCATGGCCGAAACAAAGGAACAGGGTGTTTTGAATTTCGCTGAGCTTGTTGTCGACAGTGATGTCGCCAAAGTGTCGGTTGTGGGCATCGGCATGCGCAGCCAGTCAGGCGTCGCGGCGAAGATGTTCAAGGTGCTGAGCGAAGAAGGCATCAACATCAAGGTCATCACCACATCCGAAATCAAGATTTCGGTTTTGATCGACCGAAAGTACATGGAATTGGCGGTGCAAGCCCTGCACGATGCGTTCGAGTTGCATCGCGCTGCATGACGGAATCCGGGTTGAAACGCCCGGGCCATTCCCAGCTTTTCCTGCCAAATCGGTACCCGCATAACGGGTAGGCTGACGTCGAAATATCTGCGTAAACTGCGAATTTTGATTTCCACGTGTCGCCGCCTGTGATCTAAACAGGTGGCTGCAAAGTACAGCTGCGTAAGGAGCACCGGGCGAACATGGCAGATCGGAGCGAGACCGAGAGCCGGAAATTGCTGGGACGGTTGCGCGACGCCATGGCGCGCGACGAGGCCGGCCAAGAGCGTCTCAACAGCATCACGCGACTGATCGCGTCATCCATGCAAACCGAAGTTTGCTCCATCTACCTGTTCCGGGATGATGAAACCCTGGAACTGTGTGCAACCGAAGGGCTGAACGCCGAAGCGGTTCACCAAACACGGATGCGCCTGGGCGAGGGGTTGGTTGGGCGCGTCGCGCGCAACGGGAAAATCGTGAATACGCCGGATGCGCCTTCGGCCCGCGGGTTTCGGTACATGCCGGAAACCGGCGAAGAGATTTACTCGTCGTTTCTGGGGATTCCAGTGCAGCGGCTGGGTGAGATTCTGGGTGTGCTCGTCGTACAATCCAAAGAGTCCCGCAAGTATTCGGCTGATGAGGTCTATGCATTGGAAGTGGTTGCCATGGTTCTGGCCGAAATGGCAGAACTGGGCGCTTTCGTCGGCGAAGGCGCGGCGCTGTCCGCCCGCCACCAGCAATCGGTTCTGATCAAGGGCACAACGGCGCAAGAGGGTGCAGCTGAAGGTCATGCGTGGCTGCACGAGCCACGCGTGGTTGTTTCGAACCCGATCGCCGATGATCCAAAGCGTGAAATGGCTCGTCTGACAGAGGCCGTTGAACAGTTGCGCGTGGGCGTCGACAAGATGCTGGAGATGAGCCAGAACGGCGACAAGGAACAATTGCAAGTCCTTGAAGCATATCGCATGTTTGCCAATTCCAAGGGCTGGATGCGTCGCATGGAAGAGGATATCGGCCGCGGGCTGTCCGCCGAGGCCGCGGTGGAAAAAGAGCAGTCTACAGCGCGTACCCGCATGGGGCAGGTGACCGACCAGTATCTGCGTGAACGATTGGCTGACCTTGATGATCTGTCGAACCGCTTGTTGCGGATCCTCACCGGCCAAGGGAAGGACACCGGCGCCGATATGCCGGCGGACCCGATCCTGATTGCCCGCAACATTGGCCCCGGTGATTTGTTGGAGTATGGCCGCAGTCTCAAAGGCATCGTGCTTGAACAAGGATCAGTGGGCAGCCATGCCGCGATTGTCGCCCGCGCTTTGGCCATTCCGCTGATCGTGCATGCTGGACGGATCACGACCGAAGCTTTGAATGGGGACTACATTCTGGTCGATGGTGACAGCAGCCAGGTGCATTTACGCCCGGATGACGTGGTTGCCAAGTCATTCCGAGACAAGATCGCCATGCATGCGCAAGCTCAGCAGCGCTACGCTTCTATCCGCCACCGACCGGCCATCACCTTGGATGCGCATCGGGTCGGGCTGCACATGAACGCCGGTCTTATGGCCGACCTGCCGTCGCTGGACAGTTCCGGGGCCGAAGGTGTCGGCTTGTTTCGCACCGAATTGCAGTTCCTCCTCCGCAACCAGATGCCGAAGCGCACGGAACTGGCGGATCAGTATGCACGCGTGTTGGATTCTGCGGGGGGCAAACGCGTTGTCTTTCGGACGCTGGACATCGGGTCCGACAAAGTGCTGCCCTATATGAAGGCGACCGACGAGCCGAACCCGGCTTTGGGCTGGCGGGCCATCCGCGTGGGGCTGGACAAGCCCGGTGTTCTGCGGATGCAGTTGCAGGCGTTGATCCGCGCTGCGGCCGGGCGCCCGCTGTCGATCATGTTTCCGTTTATTGCCCAGTTCGAAGAGTATCGGCTCGCGAAATCCGAGGTGGACAAGGCCATTGCCCGGGAGACCCGGCTGGGCCATGTGTTGCCGGAATCGCTGGAAATAGGGGCAATGCTAGAAACTCCCAGCATGGCCTTTTCGCCGCAGAAGTTCTTTGATGAGGTAAACTTCCTGTCGATTGGCGGTAATGATCTCAAACAGTTCTTTTTTGCAGCTGACCGCGAAAACGAACGGGTACGTCGCCGCTATGACACGCTCAATGTCAGCTTCCTTGGTCTGATCGAAAGGATCGTTGAGCGCTGTGCCATTTCCAGTACTCCGCTGAGCTTTTGTGGCGAAGACGCAGGTCGCCCGGTTGAGGCGCTATGTCTTGCCGCCATTGGCATTCGCACCCTGTCCATGCGCCCGGCGTCGATCGGCCCGGTGAAAAGCCTGTTGATGCGGTCAGATCTGGGCGAGGTGCGCAAAATCATCGCCGACGCGCGCCATCGCGGCGAAATGTCAGTGCGCCCTGCTGTCATGGATTGGCTGCGCGAAAACGGTTAGGCGCGGCGTGCGCTAGGCCAGTGCTTGCTTTGCTGCGGTCAGGGCCACGACGAGTTGTGATTCAGTCCGGGTGAACCGTGTGCTGGGCACAGGCACGGAAAGGGCAAAAACTTCTCCATCGGCATCCGCTATGCCAAACCCTAGGGCTGAAATCCCGTCAGTGTGCTCGTTTTCATCACGCGCGAGTGCCCCGTTGCGGATATCGTCGATTTCGGCCAGAAGCGGCGCAAGCCGCCGCGCTGACGGACCCGCGGCGCGCAGTTCTTCCAAAGCGAGGTTGGTTGCCGTCATTTCGTCCAGACAGGCCAGTGCGGCTTTGCCGTTTGCTGTCGAGGTCAGGGGAAACCGCTCGCCAATGCTGGACACGGTGCGCAGTCTTTGACTGCCGACGATCTGGTCAAGAAACAGCATGTGCCCATCCCGCAAGACCGCAAGGTCAACAGTTTCCCCGGTTTGGCTGGCGACCTGTTGCATGATTGGTTTCAGGCGATCCCGCGGATCGATCGCAATCGCGCTGGCGAGGCTTTGAATCTCAGGGCCCAGTCTGATTCCCGATGCCCCGTTTCCCGTCGCGATAAAACCTTCATCCGATAGTGTTGACACGATCCTCTGTACCGTAGAGCGGGGCAATTCGACATGTCGGGCGATCTGACCCAAGCTCAATCCAGCGGTTTCCTTGCCCAGCAGCCGCAAGATTGAAGCTGCACGAGTGATAGACTGAACGCTTTGATTTTTATTGTCTTTATTGGGTTTCATTATTCATCTTTCGGCGCGATCTGGCTGGCTTCAAGGGCAAATTGATATACCGGTATACGGTACAAATCAAGTATTGACCGTATGACGGTACAAGCGCACCATAATGCGAAACAGCTAACTTGAATTACCGGGAGGGTGTGATGGTCGTTGAAATTCGCGGAATCGAGTTCCAGGAAAATGACAACAATGACATGGGGCTCGAGTTTGTGAACCTGAGCCATCGCTACGGGTTCCAATGTCCGAACTGGCCATACTTCAAAGACGTTCAGATCGACCGGAAACATTATATGGCCAAGTCAGGCGTCTTGAGCCAGACGATCACGACAACGATGCATGTCACCACTCACATCGACGCACCGGCGCACGTGGTTCAAGGCACGCCCTTTATCGACGAGGTGCCGCTGCCACACTTCTTTGGGTCCGGCATTGTGGTGTCCATCCCGAAAAAGAAGTGGGAACAGATCACGGCGGATGATCTCGAAAAAGCTTGTGGTCATGCAATCCGACCCAACGATGTGCTGATCATCAACACAGGCTGGCACAAGCAATACGAAGATGGGGATTACTTCGCATATTGCCCGGGTTTGGTGCCGTCGGCTGCGGATTGGATGGTGGACAAACAGGTCAAGGTCGTTGGGCATGACACACAGGCCAACGACCATCCGTTGGCGACAGCGATCGGTCCGCAACGCAACGGCCCGATCCTGCCGCATCTGGAAAAAGAATATCTGGAATGGTCGGGCGGCACACCGTGGGAAGTTGACTTTCCAGAGTGGGAACCCGTACACAACACCCTGTTTTCCAATGGCATCCTAGGCATCGAAAACGTGGGCGGTGACCTCGATCGTGTCACCGGTAAGCGGGTGACTTTCGCGTTTTTCCCGTGGAACTGGGATCGCGGTGACGGATGTATAATTCGACTTGTCGCGATGATGGACAAGGGACAGCAGTACCGGATCGAGGCTGGCGAGGCGTTCTGATGTTGATCAAGCGCTTCGAAGAAGCTCAGCCCTACGAGGCTCCGAACCATTGGGGCGTCGCCGGGCTGCGTTTGCAGGGCTTTGAGGACGGTGGTCCGGAAAACCAGTGGATCGGCTACAGTCAGTTTCTCCCCGGGGGCGGCGCGGGCCCCGACGCTACGCCGTTTGAGAAGGTCTATGTCGTGCTGGATGGGGAAATGACGGTCGAGTGGGACGGCAACAGCGCGGTTCTTGGCCCGATGGACAGTTGCACTGTGCCTTCGGGTTTGGTGCGGCGGATCGAGAACAAGTCAAATCACGTGTGCAAGATGCTCGTGGTCATCCCATATCCAGACGGAGGGCGACCATGAGCTTGGACAACCCTTTGTCGTTCTTCGATGTGTCCGGCAAGGTCGCCTTGATCACAGGCGCGTCCGGAGCTTTTGGCGCCGTGGCCGCGCGATGCTTGTCAGGCGCTGGCTGCAAGGTGGTCCTTGCTGCAGGCAACGCGGCCGCTTTGGCCGAAACGGCCAGCACATGCATTGGCGAAACACATCAGGTCAACGCAAGACCAGACAGCGAGGCCGCTTGCGACGCGCTGGTGGCGGACACGGTCGCAACATTCGGACGCCTGGACATCCTTGTTGTTGCTTCTGGTATGAACAAGGTCGCAAAAGTCGAAGACATGGCCCCGGACACCTTTGATGCTGTCATGGACGCCAATGTCACTCAAAGCTGGTTGATGGCGCGCGCTGCAGCAAAAGCGATGAAAGCCCAAGGCGAAGGCGGCAAAATCGTTCTGATGTCCTCGGCGCGTGGACTGCTCGGGCATCCTGCCGGTTACACAGCCTATTGCGCATCCAAAGCAGCGGTTGACGGGATCACCAAGGCTTTGGGGTGCGAGTTGGGTCCTACGGGAATAACCGTGAACGCCATTGCGCCAACTGTGTTCCGTTCGCCTCTGACCGCGTGGATGTTCGAGAATACCGACGAGGCCAAGGCCGTCCGAACAGGGTTCTTGACCCGTTTGCCCAAAGGGCGCTTGGGCGAGCCCGAGGATCTGGCAGGTCCGTTGCTGTTCCTGTCGTCACGCGCCTCTGACTTCTATACCGGGCATATTCTGTACGCTGATGGCGGGTACACGGCGGGATGAGTGCCATTTCTGTCATAGGTGGGGGTTTGATGGGGCATGGTATCGCCCTGACCTTTGCACGGGCGGGTCATGCGGTGACGGTGACTGACCCGATACCTGCGGCCTTGGCATCGGTGCCCGAACGTGTGGCTGTCAGCCTTGGTCTGCTGGGCGCATCGGAGCAGGACATTGAAGCCTCTCTTGCCCGGATATCCTTGTGCAACACGGTCGCCGAAGCCGTGTCGCAGGCCGATGCAGTCTTTGAAGCCGCGCCAGAAAAGCTGGCCCTCAAACGCCAGATCTTTGCCGAGGTCGAAGCGCATGCCCCGGCGGGCGCGATCCTTGCATCAAATACATCCGTCATTCAGATCAGCAAGATCATGGATGGTTTGGCCGACCCGTCGCGTGCACTTGGGACGCATTGGTGGAACCCGCCCCACATGATCCCGTTGGTCGAAGTGGTCAAAACCGAATGGACAGTCCCCGGAGTTGCTGACAGCATGTATGCCCTTTTGGCCGATGCGGGAAAAACACCAGTCATGGTTGAAAAGGACGTACCCGGCTTCATCGGCAACAGGCTGCAGCACGCCTTGTGGCGCGAAGCGGTTTCGTTGGTCGAAAATGGGATTTGTACCGCCAAGGCTGTTGATGACGTGGTCAAGGCCAGCTTTGGGCGGCGGTTGGCAGTGTTGGGTCCGTTGGAAAACGCCGACCTTGTCGGGTTGGAACTGACCCAAGATATTCATGCTCAGGTTTTGTTCGATCTGGACAGCCGGCCAAACCCATCACCATTGTTGCAAGCCCATTTGGATAAGGGGCGCACGGGTATGGCCGCAGGGGCGGGGCTGCGGGATTGGCAGGCTGGTGACCTCGCGGCTGCAAAAGCCCGCGTGGCCAAACATCTGCTGATGCTGGAAGCCATCTTACCGCGAGAAGAAGAGGAGGCTTAATCAGAAGAAACAGGCGTCACGTGAGCTATCAGAGAAAATAAAATAACAAGAAGTTATATAGCTCCGGTCAGATTCGATAAGTTTGCCGGAAATTTCTTGTAGAACGATGGCAATCGACACGGCGCGTTCGGCCCCTTGTGACAGAACAAGTCATCCGGACACGCACACAAAAAACAAAGACGATACGCACAGCATGGCGACCGCAAGTATGGCGCCACACGTGCAAATTCAGGGAGGAGAAACATGAAAGTCAAAACTTCAAGACGCCAGGTGCTGGGCGGCTTGGCCGCAACCGTTGCCGCGCCGGCCATTCTGACATCCACACGCGCTTACGCCCAATCACCGACCATCAAGGTCGGATTTGTTACGCCGTCAACCGGACCTCTGGCCGGGTTTGCCGAAGCCGATGACTACATCCTTGAAGGCTTGCGCGCGCATTTTGCCGGCGGTGTGACCAACAACGGCAAATCCTACAACATCGAGATCATCAAGAAAGACAGCCAGTCGAACCCAAACCGGGCCGCAGAAGTTGCTGCTGAACTGATCCTAGATGACGAAGTTGACATTATCACAGCCGCGGCAACACCGGACACCACGAACCCGGTGGCTGACCAGGCCGAGATCAACGAGATCCCTTGCATCACCACCGACGCACCATGGCAGCCCTATTTCTTTGGCCGCGGCGGCAATCCGGCCGAAGGGTTTGCATACACGTACCATTTCTTCTGGGGCCTTGAAGACATCATTGCCAACTTTACCGGCCTTTGGACCGACAGCGGCGTCGCCAAGAAAGTTGGCGGTCTGTTCCCGAACGATGCCGACGGCAACGCGTGGGGCGACCCGAACCTTGGTTTGCCGCCAGCTTTGGCCGCACAGGGCTTCGAGTTGACAGACCCAGGTCGCTATCAGCCGCTTTCAGACGATTTTTCCAACTATATCAGCGCGTTCAAAGATGCCGGTTGCGAAATCATCACCGGCGTGATGATCCCACCGGATTTCGGCACGTTCTGGAGCCAGGCTGCACAACAAGGGTTCCAGCCAAAGGTGGCGACCATCGGCAAGGCATTGCTGTTCCCCTCTGCTATCGAAGCGCTGGGCGACCGCGGGGCGGGGCTGACCACGGAAATCTGGTGGTCTCCGAACCATCCGTTCAACTCGTCACTGACGGGTATCTCCGCCGGTGAATTGGCGGGCGGCTACTCGGCCGCGACCGGGCGGCCTTGGACCCAGCCGATCGGCTTTAAGCACGCGTTGTTCGAAGTTGTCGCTGACACCATTGCCCGGGCGGATGACCTTGACGATGCCGACGCAATATCGGCGGCCATCAAGGGCACGCAAATCTCGACCATCGTTGGCGATGTGAACTGGGGCACTGGCCCGGTGCCGAACGTGTCCAAAACACCGCTGGTGTCCGGCCAATGGCAAAAGTCAGGTGACGGCGTCGAGCTGGTGATCACCAACAACAAGCATGCTCCGCAGATCCCTGTGGGCGGGGACCTGCAACTGCTTGGGTAATTGGGCATGTCTGCGCTGCTTTCGATCAATGGACTGCAAAAGTCCTTCGGGGCCGTCACGGTCGCTGACGCCACATCGTTTGATGTGGCGTCGGGCGAAGCGGTTGGGGTGCTCGGCCCAAATGGCGCCGGAAAAACCTCGCTGTTCAATTTGATTACCGGAACGCTGCGCTCTGACGGTGGAGCGATCCGGTTCAACGGCGCAGACGTCACGCAAGCGTCCGCGGCCACGCGATGTAAGATGGGCATCGCGCGGTCATTCCAAATTCCCCAACCTTTCGGGGACATGACCGTATTTGAAAATGCGCTGGTGGGCGCAACACAAGGTGCGGGTTTGCCAATGGGTGAGGCCGAAGAGCATGCGCTGGCCGTACTGGAAGAAACCGGGCTGCTGGCCAAGGCAAATGCCCGCGCGGGCACGCTGACACTGTTGGAACGCAAGCGGCTTGAACTGACGCGGGCGCTGTCTGCAAAGCCCAAGCTGTTGCTTCTGGATGAAATCGCCGGCGGCTTGACAGAAGCCGAATGCCGGTCACTGATCGACACGATCAAAGCCATACATGCCCGCGGCACCACGATCATTTGGATTGAACATGTGGTCCACGCGCTGCTTGCTGTCGTCGAACGCCTGATCGTGATCGATTTCGGCAAGAAAATTGCCGAAGGCGATCCGAAAACAATCATGGAAAGCGCTGAGGTCAAGGAAATCTATCTGGGGGTCGATCCCGATGTCTGAGACCGTTTTGCGCCTGTCCCAGCTGGATGCCCATTATGGCGACTTCCAGGCTCTGTATGGCCTTGATCTTGATGTAACCGAAGGGGAAATCGTAGCCGTTATCGGCGCCAACGGCGCCGGCAAGACCACCATGATGCGGTCTATTTCGGGACTGTTGAAAAACGCGCCCGCGTCGGTGACTTATCGCGGGCAGTCGATTGGCGGGCTGCGGGCCGACGAAGTCGCGGCATTGGGCATTGCGCTGGTTCCGGAGGGACGGCAACTGTTCCCGTCGCTGTCGGTCGAAGAAAACCTGTTGCTCGGCGGCAAGGTGCGGCGCAAGGGGCCGTGGTCGTTGGCAAAGGTCTACGATCTGTTCCCAATTCTCAAAGAGCGGCGCAATCAGGCGTCGACATCGCTATCAGGCGGGCAACAACAGATGGTGGCCATTGGTCGTGCCCTGATGGCCAACCCCGATTTGATTCTGTTCGACGAAATCTCATTGGGGCTGGCTCCGGTGATCATTCGGCAAATCTACGCTGCCTTGCCCGACATTGTGGGGGGCGGCATGACGGCGATGATCGTCGAACAGGACATCCAGCAAGCGCTGAAA
>CAWUIW010000098.1:0-11102 GCA_963922515.1 uncultured Rhodobacterales bacterium
CGGCGAGCCCGCCGGGGCCGGCGCCAATGATACCGACGCTTTCTGGCCGTTCCTGGGGTGGTGCAATCGGCGCCACCCAGCCATTTTCCCAAGCCGTATCGGTGATGTACTTTTCCACCGACCCGATCGTAACCGTTCCGTGACCGGATTGTTCGATCACGCAGTTGCCTTCGCACAACCGGTCTTGGGGGCAAATCCGTCCACAGATTTCAGGGAACGTGTTGGTGGCTTGGCTGACCTCGTAGGCCTCTTGCAGCCGACCTGTTGCGGTCAGGTTCAGCCAGTCAGGAATGTTGTTGTGCAGCGGGCAGTGGCTTTGGCAATACGGGACACCACATTGGCTACAGCGGCTTGCCTGCTCCTCTGCTTTCGCTTGGGCGTATTCAGCGTAAATTTCCCGAAAGTCCTCCTTACGTTCCAGCGCGTCACGCTTTTCAGGCATGTCACGTTCGATTTGGACGAATTTCAGCATCGGTTGCTTGGCCACCGGCATCACTCCCTAAGATGTCGCCTGCCGCGCCTCTTTATTGAATTCCAGCAACAAAGAAAAGTCATCATGTATGACCTTTTATTCCCGCATCCCAATAAGGCGATCAACCAATGCGAGAATTTCAGGAAAATTGCATATCAAGTCGGACCTTTTTTCCGACTTTTCTTCAAAATGCCATCACTTATACCGAGTGCCAGCCCGTGTTCACAGATTGATTCGTCGCGCATGCCGCTTTTCCAGCTGATACTTGTCGCCGTCATTCAGGGTTTGACCGAATTCTTGCCTGTGTCTTCGTCGGGCCATCTGGTTCTTTTGCCGAACCTGACCGGATTGGAAGACCAAGGCCTGATCATAGACGTTGCCGTGCATGTCGGAACCCTGTTTGCCGTGGTCATCTACTTTTGGTCAGACGTCAAAATGGCGTTGGCGGGAACCGTTCGACTTTTCCAGGGCCGCGTGGACACCCAAGGCGCCTTTTTGGCGTTGTGCCTTGCCATCGCCACGGTGCCGGTCGTGGTCTTTGGGCTCGTTCTGCATATTACAGGATTTGCCGATGCCCTGCGGTCTGTCGCGGTCATCGGGTGGACAATGCTGATCTTCGGTATCGTTTTGTATTGGGCGGATCAAACCGGTGCAGAAACCCGCAGCGCCAGCGAATGGACCATCAAGCATGCGGCGATTTTGGGTCTGTGGCAGGCCATTGCCCTGATCCCGGGAACCTCGCGGTCCGGCATAACCATCACCGGTGCCAGACATCTGGGTTACGGCAGGGACGCGTCAGCAAGGATCGCCATGCTGATGTCGATCCCAACGATCGCCGCCTCTGGGCTGGTGTTGGGCGCAGACATTGCCATCGATGGAAATAGTGGCGCGGCCCGGGACGCGGTCCTTGCGATGGGGTTCGCTTTCTTGTCCGCGCTTGCCGCACTGTCCATCATGATGCGTTTGCTGCGCAGCGTTAGCTTCACTCCATACGTGGTGTATCGCGTGGCGTTGGGCGTTGTGCTGTTGGTTTACGCCTACAGCTAGGCTTTCAGGTTGCGGGCCGATTCCTTGATGGCGGCGTATTGCCCCGATGGGCGGAACCGCCACAGGTAGTCTGACAGAACCGTATCCATGGCGGTCGGTTCAATACCAAGCTCTGCAAATCCTTTTGCATCGTCAGACACAACATTGTCGTGCGCAAGGTTTTTGACCTGATCTCGTGTCAGCATGCCATTGCGCAAAAGGCCGAAGGTCGCTGCTTGCATCATATCAAAACCAAACGCCATGATCCGAGCCGCGAAGAAGGGAACATTCAGAACAACACGCTTTCGGCGAATGATCTCCAGCATCATAACCATAAGCTCACGGAAGCTGGCAATATCTGGGCCGCCAAGTTCATAGGTTCCAGCAGGCGCGGTTCCCAGAATACCTTTAACTGCCGCCTTTGCGACATCGTCGACATAAACCGGTTGGAACCGCGTACCGGCCCCGACAACCGGCAGAAACGGACCCAAGCGGGCCATACCGGCAAACCGGTTGAAGAACTGATCCTCCTGACCAAACACAATCGAAGGCCGCAAAATCACAGCGCCGGGCATATGCTCCAAAACACCGGCTTCACCTTGGGCCTTGGTTCGCGCATACGCACTTTCCGACGTTTCACTGGCGCCGATTGCAGACACATGAACCATCCGTTCAACACCCTGCGTCGCGGCAATCCGGGCGATACGCGCTGGCGCTTCGGACTGGACGGCATCAAAGCTGTTTTTCCCGGCTTCTGCCAGAATGCCAACGCAGCTGACGACGGCTTGCGCGCCGGTCATCGCGGCCGCAACAGACGCATCATCCCTGACGTTGCACAGCACTGGCTCGACTTGGCCAACGGTTCCATAGGGTTTGACGAATATGGCTTCATTCGGGTTGCGCACGGCAACACGCACACGCCAGCCTTCCTTGGCCATGCGGCGCGCAATGTATCGGCCGACAAATCCGCTTCCGCCATAGATGGTGACCAGGTTGGACATCGCAGCGCTCCTACCATTTTATTCCATTCGTGGATACCGAGGCACAGCACGTCGAACAAGGCGCAAAATCGCCGCGCGCAGGCCCGAGCAGGAATGTTTTTTTTCGCGCATGGAAAACCGCCAAGATTCCATTTGACACCCTCCGGCACCCATCGTAAACGCCCACCTCACGACACCGGCCCAGGTGGCGGAATTGGTAGACGCGCTAGCTTCAGGTGCTAGTGTCCGTACGGACGTGGAGGTTCGAGTCCTCTCCTGGGCACCATCGTTTCCCGAGATTGTTGCGTGTTCGGTCAATGTTTTCCCTTTGGCCTCCTTTTGTGCTCGATTGGGAAGGTTGTGGGCCATCCGTGACCCATTCGTTGCCAAGTCAGTTACTACGCAGTTACTATTCTTAGCATGGCGACATTCGTTAAAACGGCCCATGGTTGGCAGGCGCAGGTTGCGCGGCGCGTAGATGGAAAGACCATCCGCAAGGCCAAGACGCTCAAAACGAAGCGTGAGGCGCAGGTTTGGGCGCGTGAATTTGAGGTTTCGATTAGCAGCGGCACCGATAGCAGCGATACCATGCGGCAAGTCTTTGACCGCTACGCCATGGAACGATCCAAAGGCAAAAAGGGCGAACGCTGGGAAGTGATCCGTCTTAACAGGTTCTCCGCCGATGTCGTTAGCGGCAAGCCCTTGGGTGAATACGTCATTGGCGACGTTACCACCGCTGATTTGGTTGCATGGCGTGACATGCGCTTGAGTCAGGTCCAACCCGCAAGCGTGTCGCGTGAAATGAACCTTCTCAAGCACGTCTTTGTCACGGCCACGAAAGAGTGGGGATTGCTCCGCATCAACCCGATGGCCGATGTCAAAAGGCCCAAACGATCTAAGCGACGAAAACGCCGGGTCTACCAAGATGAAATTGACAAGCTGACTGAGGCCCTGGAACTCGACAAAGGCCCGTGGGTCACTGAAAAACAGATCACAGGCGCGATGTTTCTTTTTGCCATCGAGACGGCCATGCGGTCCGGAGAAATTCGTGACATTGCCAACCGGCGCGTCAGCGGCAATGTCGTCCACTTGCCAGAGACAAAAAATGACCACGCGCGCGACGTTCCGTTGACCACGCGCGCGCTTGAAATTCTTGAGGCCGTAAGGGGCAACAGGATCGAACCGGATCAACACCCCTTCGATATTGACGCAGAAAGCCGCGACAGTGTTTTTCGCGCGGCTGTTAAGCGGGCCGAGATTGAAAACCTGCATTTCCACGACACTCGGCACGAGGCTATCACCCGCTTGGCGAAGCGACTGGAAATTCTCGATTTGGCGCGGGTTACAGGACATAAAAACCTTAATGAGTTGCTGACCTACTATGAAGCGTCTGGCGATGAATTGGCGGAACGGCTCAACGCATCCACTTCCAAGGATGAAACGGCATAGGGTGATCCACCGCCACCAGAGACGCGGGTAAGGCGTCCGTCGTGGATCATGGCGCGGATTGTCTTTTCGGACTTGCCCAAACGGGCCGCAACAGTTGCGACCGGCAACCATACCTCAGGGCCTTTTGCAGCGCCCAGAGCCTTGCCCACGGCGCGCTCAATGATCGCTTCAAGTTCGTCAGGGGATATGACGACCACTTGGTTCATCAATCGTCGCCCTCTGCATAGCTAGAAAGCGCAAAACCAATCTCAAAGAATTTAAGGGAAGTGGCTTCCTTCGTCGTTCGTATATGACCGGTGATCTTATTATGGTTTGGGTCCATGGGGTCACCCCGGAAAGGCACTACGATTTCGCCCACGGTCTTGCCGTCTACTTTTTTCCAACTCACCAGTTCCGCAAGGACATGGAAGTCACTAATCCGCAGGTGAAAAACGTTGTCAAAAAACCACTTAGAAGCGCCCTCAACGCCCAGCGCCTCCACACGCCCAAACATAAAGGCCAAAACTTCTTCTAAGGTGTCCCCTTCAAAGACTGCGTGAAAGCGGTCCTGGCCAATGTTTTCGTACCAAGGCCATGTCTTTTCAAACCTGGGACTGTAGGGAATTGTACCAAAGCGTTCGACCCGTTCCACCGCTTGGCTTGGCGCATCACTCGCCAGTAACGCAATGGTGACACGGGCGGCATCTAGCGGCGTCATATGGGGCGCGGCGCGACCGCCTTTGCCAGATGTCAGCAATCCGGCTTCCTTAAGCAAGCGTGTATAGACCGTCACCGATTTCTCAGGGACAGCGAACGCTTTTGACATTAAGGTGTTGAATTTTTTTGCCTGCATAATGTTTGTTTGACACACAAACAACAGCGAGTCAATATTGTTTGTGCAAAACACAAACAAAAGGAATCACCATGTTTGAAGTCGGAAAGAAATACCGTTTCATCACCGTTGACGCAGGCGAGCACGGCCCAGAGCAGTCTCAAGAGGTGTGGACCGTTGCCAAGATAGTCGGCACCTTAGCGCATCTGCACATGCCCGCAGACAACGACAGCAAGTTCGCGGAATTTTCCGGGCCCACCCCCGAACGGAACATGATTCTCAACACGGCGTCGGTCTGCTTTCATTCGGCAACGCCGGTCGCAGACTAGCAAAAGCGGGGGCCTGAAATATAGCCCCCGGTCAACCGCTAAGCTTCAAAAGGCCGGTGCGCTGGATGAAACTGACGCGCGATATCGTGGACACGGTCGGTGCTGTCCTCGATCAAGCTCAATCCGTCCAATGCTTGGCTAAGAAGCCAATAAACCGTGTCTTTCAGGTATTCGATATCCTGAAGTCCGCCATTTGATGCCAATTGCATCAAGATTTCGAGTGAGGCGCGGACTGCATACTCCGGCTCAGCAAAGTCACGCATATCCTTTCCGATGCGATGGATCTCGATTAGCGCTTCAGTCGGATCCTTGGGCAAGCTGGCCTCATAAGTCATTTGCCTTTCGCGCAACTCGGCGACTTTAGCCACGTGGGCGTCATAAGCCTTTTTGTAGACCTTTACCTTGCCATCCACATCTCGGTTTTCCCAATCCTGAATTGGCGTGGGGCTTTGCTTCTTTTGGGTGTTCTCAGTCATTTGGTTTCTCACAGTTCGGCTTGTCACGGCCATGTCAGCGGCGGGCTGACACCGGGGCGTTGACAACTTCCTGTGAGAGAAGCCGAACGTATTCACCTAGCGGCTATTGTATTTCGTTCGCACCCCGGCAATATGCCAGTGCACGTCCCGCCGCCAAGCGGTCACGTCAGTTCGCTGCCATCCGCGCCAACGGATGAAACCCTAGTCAGGTGGTGCAGCTATCACAGTCCAGGTTGTCACGCCCACGGACACAATCTTTGAAACGTGGGAATCGGTCAAGGCAAAAGGGGCGGCCATTAGGAACCGCCCCCGCTCTGTTCATACGAACAAAGCAATTACCGCTAGCGCGATTTGCACAACGATGAGTTTTTCGCTCAGCGTGAGCTTGCGCCAGATGCCAATAAGCTTGGTCATGGCAACCTCCGAAAGTTGGAGGCCCGTGCACAGGCGTTTACAGCCCATGAAATTCGAATTTCCGTGAAGGGCATCCCGCCCTGTGCGCAATCTGGCTTCCCGCCTATTGCTGTAGCATCCCGCTAACCAACAATATATTGCGCATGCACCACTACGTCAAGTACTGCCCCGGTCCACGAATAGTGGGACAATTTGGCCCACTATTACGCATTCCCCAAAGCGCTTTGCGCTTGGCCTAGCCGGTCACGTCAGACGTTGCCTGCGCGAACTGTTTTTCATGTTGGGGTTTCTTGGTGGGACAATTTGGCCCACCAAGGCTCCGCATCCCCCAAACTGCTTATTGCCACGGCCAGTTAAAGTGGGTCTCGGTGTCCCACTTTCCCGCCGAGCCTCCCAAAGCTATTTGGTTGACCCAGTCCTGTTAAAGTGGAACAAATTGTTCCACTATTGCGCATCCTCAATCTGAGGGCGGACAATGTCCAACAAACACGGAACGTCTATCTGGAAACCGTTTCCAGATCGGTGCCGCGTATTTCGTCGCGAACTGGTTCAAGCACCTTTTTCGCCCGCGACACGGCGCGGTTTACTGTTGCGCGATTGATGCCAGTTTGTTCGGCGGTTTCTGTATCAAAACCTTTCGGTCTTCCCTTTGTGTTGCAAGTTGCAACACTTCTCCGCGCCCTGTTAAAGTGGGACAATTTGGCCCACTTTCCTTTCGCGCAGCCCAAAGCTCTTTTCGCTTCGCCAGATGCTCGGCCTGTTGCGTCGGAGTCAGCTCCGGCCCTTACTGGAAACATTTCTACTGAGATCGGCTAATTTCTGCGCCGCGTCTTGCCATAAGAAAACAAGACCGCGCAGTGTCGGGGTTTTACGGCACTCACGGACTGATCCGTGCGAATTGGCCCAACCAGCGATGGCCAGCGTTCGCAAGCGCTATTCCCAATCCACCAGCTTGAGCGCCATCGATGGATCAATGCCCGCGTCCTTTGCCGCCGCAAGCGCCTGGACGATCCCGACAGCGGCGCGCGCCCGTCCACCCGCGTCAAAGGCCTGTAAGGGGCGCAGCGTGTCCATATTGACAGATCCCCCGAGCTTTTCGGCTGCTTCCTCTGCCATCGCCTCAGCCATTGGTTGCAAGGTCCATTGGGCAAGGTGGCGTTGCGCTTCCCTGACCATCGGGCCGGTCGTGGCCGCGTTGTTCAATCCTGGCAAAATGCCAAACGCTGCGTTGATTTGATCGCGGGCTTGATCCAGCGTCTTATCCATCAGCGCCTTTTGCAGGTCCGGCGTCAGATCGTTTGCCCGCCAATCCTGCGCCGGGGCCGGTCCACCCGCCGCCTGCACTTGGACGCTTTCCCGCACCAGCACTTTGCCACGTGATCCACGAAAGCCGCGTGCAATATCTGCCATGTCGGCCTCTGGTGCCTCAGGGAACGGGACCACCTGACTGCCCAGCGGCGCAGTGCCGTATACCTCGACAAGCGCCCGCTCAATGATTTCCAGCAGGTCCGCCGATAGGCTCGCCCGCTTGAGCGGTGCCGTGCCATACCACGGTTGCGAGGCGTCCGCCCCGATCCGAAAGTGTAGCACCTCGCCCGCTAGCGCCGTCATAGTGCGCCCGCCGCCCACATCGGGCAAGGTCAATCGGTAGGCCGTGGGACGCGACAGGCGTGTGGACAAGTCCCAATCTGGTACAGGGATCAGTGTGTCATCAGTGATGTAAAAAAGCGCCTCGCCCCGCAGTGCCAGCATTCGGCCGGCAACCGCCAGCGTGCGCTTTGTCAACAGGTCTGTTCCGTTCACATCTGCAACGGACAGGCCGTTTTCCCAGAGCGTGACCGCCCCTTGTACCGTCGCCGTCAATTCGGCTCGCCCCGCCGTGCCACTGATGTAGGCGGTCCGGGCTTGGATCATCTGCGCGGAATACCCAACAGAGGATGCGCTGCGCGTTTCTGTTTTGCGTTTAAATGGCCAGATCATTTCTGCCTCCGATACGGGCGCAACAGATCAGCCGCACCGCTAAGTTGAATGGCGCGTGCTGCCCAGTTTGGGGGGATGCGACCATCCTCGCTAGAAAACGCAGCCTCGCCCTTGAATGATTCCGAAATGCCACGACCGTATTCGTGCAATCGTTTGAACGCCTCAGCGACAGCGGCAGGCGGGTCACCAGCGCCTACGGTTGCCGTGATCCGGTAATAGCCATCAGAGGGTAGGATTTGGCCAACGGGACCGGCCTGCAGCGTGACAGCGACCCATGCGTCTAAGTCCCACCGTTCAGCACTCATAGACACGACCGGCGAAAGGGGCGGTTCCCATGCTGCGCCCTCAAGCCCTTCGATGGTCCACAACACTTCGCGCGGGGTGTATCGGGTCCGGGTCCATGCCTCGATGCGCTGCCAAACTTGGTCGCTACCAGGGTCTTCATCGTCAGGTGCTTGTTCGATCACCCAACGTGCTTCAACATCCGGATAAGAAGCGGGAACGCTTTCGACTTCTTTGATCAAATCAACCATGTCACGCCCTCCACCGCTGATTTGGCGAATACAGGCGAGGCGGCGCGCAGGTCGGTCGTGGAGACCATTCCCTCGCCTCAATCTGTGCCGATGGATAGGCCCCACGCGTGACCGCTGATACCTCGACAAGCGCAGCTTCGGTGATCGTGCGGTGTATCACGTCGCCATCACGAGTGACACGCTCGCCCCCTTTGGAAACGCGAAAGCCTGGTGATAGACCCCGGATTAGCCCCGCCTCGTGGGCTGCCAAAAAGTCCCGCGCCCAGGTCGTGTTGCTTGCCACCGTGGCCGTGAAGGTCAACGCGTCGTTGTCTTGGCGCACCTCAAGAGTTCCCGCGTTCCGGCTGGCCAGTGGTTTCTCAAAGTCGTGGCCACTGAGAAAGTGCAGGTCATCGTCAGATGCGACGCGGGATGCAAAGGCCCCCCGCGCGATTGTTTCAAAATAACCCGGTGCCAATTCTGTCCGGGTGTCGTAAGGGAAGCGGCCCGCAACGCGGACAGCTCCACCTTCTTGGCGAACCTCAAGCCCGCCGAGCGAACCGCCCCAGAGCATTAGATTTGCATCCCGGTCACGATCCGGCTTTGAACCGGGCGCGCAACGGTCACGTCCATGTTGCTCAAAGCCGTGATCCGCAGTCCGCCGCTTTGCGCGTCGGTGTATGGATCGCGGATCAAGTCCATGGTGCCGTTGTTCCACAGGCCCACAAAGAGAGGTGCAACGCCGCCCGTCTGCGTTGTCAACAGCATCGACGTGGCCTCAGGCGAACCAGACGGGGCAGGAATGCCGTTGCTTGTGGTCGTGATGTTGCTTGGGAATGTGGTGCCGTCCGCATTGCGGCCTGCCAAAAGGAAAGCCCAGCGGTTATATTCCGACATATGCAGATCCGCGTTCACGCTGCCTTCAAGCCAGCCGAACAATTCAGGCCGGATCAAAGCGCGCACCTGATTGGGTGCCGTGATCGTGTTCGCCGTCATGAACGCCACAACCTCATTGAGAATGTTGGCATATGTCGGGGCCGCTGCAATATCGGTTTCTGTGATGCCGTAGGTTGCCGCGCCGGTCATAATTCCAAGCGGCTCACCGTCTGCACCGGAACCTTGCAGAATTGCCCGGTCCATTTCGACACGCATAGCAGAGTTCATGTCGCGGCGAACGGCTTGCTCAAGCGCAGTCCCGCTTTGCTGCATCGCGTTGCGGCTGATCCGCATGTGAATGCCCATACAAAACTCAGGCTTGAGCGGTCGGTTTGTCGTTTCAAACGCGGTCGGTCCCGGCACATTCGCGTTCTCACCATTAGCAAAGCCCGCCGTCACACTGGACGTGACCACCGGCCATTCGGTTGCACCGAAACCGATATTGATCATTTGCGCCCCGATCCGCGCGGCCACGCTCTCAGGGAACAGACGGTCAATAATAGGCCGTGTCGATACCGGATCAGGGACGCCAGCGGCTACAGTGTTGCGCACCTCAAGCGCTTCAACGGGAACGGGTATGCCGGTGAAACTCCCTTGGCTCCGAAGCTCGCTAACGACTTCCGCCGTCTGGCCCGAAAGCGCGCTACCGTCTTTCAGGGCAAGCGCGACTTGGCGCACTTCGAAATTGCCCATCATGTCGGCCCATTCGCTATCCGAACGAGTTTCAAGCTCGGCCCCGGCTTCCCGGCGCTCTTCGTCCTCGGCGAGGATCGCCGCGCGATACTGGACTTCTTTGGCGCGATATTCCGCGTCCAGTTCGGTCATCTTGCGGGTTTCATCCTCAGACGGGGTTTCGATGTTGGCCAGTTCGGCCAGGGATTGCCGGATTTCAGACCGGCGCAGTTCCAGTTTCTTAGATGTCAGCATTTTAATTTCCTTTGTGCTCGACAGGGTTGCGCTGCATGTCTCGCAGCAGGTCGCGCCATTCTTGGCGCTTTGGGGGGAGCGGTTTATGGCCCACCTCAATTCGGGTTTTCTTGGTGTGGCACCGGGCGCAAAGCGTTTGCAGATTGCTCAGCGCATAGGCCAGTTCTGGGTTTGATCTGACGGGCCTAATGTGGTCAATCTCAAGCCGCCGCCGTTCGCCGCACTGGACGCAAGCCCAGCCGTCACGGTCTAAGGCTTGCATGCGCAATGCCCGCCAACGGCGCGTCCGCGTGACGTGTCGAGAATGACGCTGATGTTCTTTTCTTAACCCCATGCTAGCCTGCCCCTTTGTCGTGAAGGTGCGCGGCGCATCCGAATGCCTTGTGCCACTGCGAGGACAGTTGCCGACACAGGGTCAATCCGCCCCGTAGATCGGCCCGCCGCCAATTTGTGATTGCCCGCCGGGTCGACCAGCGTGATGGCATCTGCGAATGCCGAGCGCAGCAACAGAGACGGCATGGTCTGCACTTCGCCGTCAAACACCGCCCGGCGCAGCCGTTCGCAGTCCTCAGACCCGTCTTTCCAGCCAAAACCGCGATAGATCATCGGTACCCGATCAAGGCCGGCATCGCGCAGCGTTTCCAGAAACTCGGCATGGCGGAACCTGTCACCAACGATTGCCGCCGGGACTTGCCCGTCCAACTTGGCCACAACGTCAGACATGAACCGGCCCACAGGCACGGTTGCATCACCCATCGTCGCCAGTTCGCCCCGATCCCGCATTTCGACA